>JBEANM010000113.1:0-3995 GCA_041165425.1 Verrucomicrobiota bacterium | reverse complement strand
GCGGACGATGTCGGACGGGGAGGTTTTCACCTCGCCGGCAAAGATCTCGCCGGTGGTGCCGTCGATGGAGAGGAAGTCTCCCTTGCGGTAATGCTTGCCGCGGACGGTGAGGGTGCCGGTGGCGTAGTCGATCTGGAGGTCGGACGCACCGCAGACGCAGACCTTGCCCATTTGGCGAGCCACCAGGGCGGCGTGGGAGGAGACCCCGCCGCGGGCGGTGAGAATGCCCTCGGCGGCCAGCATGCCGCGGATGTCCTCCGGGCTGGTCTCGACGCGGACGAGGAGGACCTTGGTGCCCTTGTGGGCAGCGGCCTCGGCCTCGTTGGCTTGGAAGTAAATTTGACCGGTGGCGGCGCCAGGGCCGGCGGGGAGACCGCGGGCGATGACCTCGGCGGTCTTGCGGGCGTGCGAGTCGAAGACCGGAGCCAGGAGCTGGCTGAGTGAGTCGGCTGGAATGCGACGGACGGCATCGTCAGGCTTGATGAGTTTTTCCCGCACCATTTCCACGGCGATGCGGACGGCGGCGAGGCCGGTGCGCTTGCCGTTCCGGGTCTGCAGCATGAAGAGGCGGCCTTCTTCCACGGTGAACTCAAAGTCCTGCATGTCCTTGAAGTGGCCTTCGAGGGTGCGCCGGACATCCTGGAGTTGGCGGTATACCTCGGGGAACTGGACCTGGATCTTGGCGACGGGTTCCGGGGTACGGACACCGGCGACGACGTCCTCGCCCTGAGCGTTCAGGAGGAATTCCCCGTAGAGGACCTTTTCGCCGGTGGCGGGATCGCGGGTAAAGGAGACGCCCGAGCCGCTGTTGTTGCCGGTGTTGCCGAAGACCATGGCCTGCACGTTGACGGCGGTGCCCCATTCGTGGGGAATGTTGTACTTCCGGCGGTAGACAATCGCGCGTTCGTTGTTCCAGGAGCCGAAGACAGCGCCGACGGCACCCTTGAGTTGCTCGCGGGGATCCTCAGGGAAATCCTTGCCAGTGCGCTCGCGGATGAGTTTACGGAACCGGTCGGTCAAGGTGCGCAGGGCGGCGGCGTCCAGCTTGGTGTCTGAGACGTGGGGATCCTTCGGGAAAAGCTCCTTCTTCAGCTCTTCAATCACGACTTCAAACGGCTCGTGATCCTCGCCCGGACGTTTTTGCACGCCCATGACGACGTCGCCGTACATCTGGAGGAAGCGGCGGTAACAGTCGTAGGCAAAGCGCTCGTTCTTGCTGCGCTCGGCGAGGGCCCGGACGGTGCGGTCGTTGAGTCCGAGGTTAAGAATGGTGTCCATCATTCCGGGCATGGAGTCGCGGGCGCCGGAGCGGACCGCCACCAGCAGGGGGTTGGAGGTGTCGCCGAACTTGCGTCCCATGGCGTGCTCGAGCTTGGCGATGGCTTCGTCAATCTGCCGGTCGAGCGAGGGGGGGTAGGTCCGATTGTGGTCGTAGTAGTAGGTGCAGACCTCGGTGGTGATGGTGAATCCGGCGGGGACGGGAAGGCGGATCTTGGTCATCTCGGCGAGGTTGGCGCCCTTGCCGCCGAGCAGGGATTTCATCTTTCCGTTGCCGTCGGCTTTGCCGCTGCCGAAGAAGTAGACGTATTTCACTCCCTTGGAGGAGCCGGTTTTCTTGGATTTGGGGGATTTGGTTTTGTTGGGCATATAAAATTTGGAGCGTTTCGAAATGCCAGCGACAGGGAGCTTTGGCAAGCCTGTTCAGGCAGGCTTGGGAGCAAGTGGCGCGGCGGCGGGCCGGCCTTTCCAGGCAGACTCCTGAAACGACAAGACTTTACGAATGCCTTCCTCGGCCAGACCGAGAAGTTGGTCGAACTCCTGCCGGGTGAAATCGTGCTCCTCCCCGCCCGCCTGGACCTCCACGAGGCGGCCCGTGCCAGTCATGACAACATTCATATCGACCTCGGCATCCCGATCCTCGGGATAGTCGAGATCCAGGATCGCGGCACCCTTCAGCAGGCCCACGCTGATTGCGGCCACCGGACTCCGCAGGGGATCTCCCGCTAGCCGACCGGAAATTTGCAGGCGTTCAATGGCGCGGCGCAGAGCGAGACACGCGCCGGTGATGGCGGTGGTACGGGTGCCGCCATCGGCGGAGAGGACATCACAGTCGATCCAAAGGCTGCGGGGTCCGAGTGCCTCGAGGTCGGTGACGGCGCGCAGACTGCGGCCGAGCAAGCGCTGGATTTCCGTAGAGCGGCCATCAACCTTGCCGCGGGCGGAGTCACGCGGCTTTCGGTCGTGGGTTGAAGCGGGGAGCATGGAGTACTCCGCGGTAAGCCAACCGCCGGCCACATTCTTATCCTTCATCCAGCGGGGCACGGACTCCTCGACCGTGGTGGTGCAGATCACCTCGGTCTTGCCACAGCGGAGAAGAACGGAGCCGGCGGCGTTACCGGCAATATCCCATTGGCAGGACAGGGGGCGCAGATCGCGTGGGGAACGGCCGTCGGCTCGGGAACTCATCGGGAGAGATCCTCGGCGGCGCGGGCCGTGTTGGAAAGCAGAAGGGCAATGGTCATGGGTCCGACCCCGCCCGGGTTGGGCGTGATAGCCCCCGCGACCGTTTTGACAGATTCAAAATCCACGTCGCCCACCAGACGGTAGCCACGCGGGTTGACGGGGTCGTTGAGGCGGTTCACGCCCACATCGATGACGGTGGCACCAGGCTTCACGTGTTCCTTCCGTAAAAACAGCGGTTGGCCGAGCGCCCCGATCAGAATGTCGGCCTGGCGGGTGATGGTGGGCAGGTCGGCGGTACGGGAGTGGGCAAGAGTCACCGTGCAGTCGGCCCCCGGGGCTTTGCGCGCCAGGAGCAGGGCGAGGGGGCGGCCCACGATCTGGCCACGCCCCACGACCACGGCGTGCTTCCCGGCGGTCGGAATTTTTCCCAGACGAAGAATTTCCAGAATGCCGGCCGGGGTGCAGGGGAGAAAACCCGTGGGATCGCCGAGAAGGAGCTTGCCGAAATTGAGCGGGTGAAAGCCGTCCACATCCTTGGCGGGGGCGACGCGGGCGTAAACCAGATCGTTCGGTAGGGAAGATGGGAGGGGGGATTGGATGAGAATTCCGTGGACCTTGGGATCGGCATTGAGGGCATCAATTTCCCTAAGCAGGGTCGCGAGAGGGGTGGATTCCGGCAGGACGAGGGTGCGACTGGCGATCCCAACTTCCTGGGCGCGTTTTTCCTTTCGGGAGACGTAGGCTCGGGAAGCCGGATCCTCCCCTACGCGGATGAAGACGAGCCCCGGAACTATGCCCTTGTCTTTGAGGGCGGTGACCCGGGCCGAAGTTTCCCGGTGGGTTTGGGCGGCGAAGATTTCACCGTCAAGGAGATGGGCGGGCATGGAAAATTTACGATGCCGTGAAAGGCCAAAAAGGGGAAGTGGTGAAAGTGGTGCCGTTCAGGGGAAAAGCGGCACCGGCTTGCCGGGGGGTGGTTGCTGAATCTCCATCTCGGGGCAGCGCAGCGAGAGGGTCTGGCGAAACCACTCTTGGGCATCCGGATCACCGTGAACCAGGAAAAGTTTTTTAGGCCGGGCCTGCTCCGAGATCCAGTCGGCCAAGTCCTCGCGGACGGCGTGAGCGGTGAGATCGAAGTACCGGATCTCGCACCTCACGGGAAGAGGCCCGTGGGGATCGCCCCAGTCGACGGAACCGCCCCGTCCGGCAGCCCGAAGCAAACCGGCGGGGGAGCTGGGCTCGGTGAAACCGACAAAGAAAATGGAGTCATTCTCCCGGGGAAAGAAAAGGCGGGCCAGGGTGTGGCTCGTGGTGTGTGGGGTCATCATGCCGGAACTGACGAGATAGATCTGGCCGGACTTGGGGCGCAGGGTCGCCAATCGGCGGGGGTCGAAGGTTTCCGGACGGACTTCCGGGATGATTTTTAATCCCCCGTGCTGGCGAGGGGCCAAGGAACGCTGGCGGTCATAGACCTCGGTCAGAACGCGGCCGAGGCCGCCGATATAAATGGTCGTGGGCGGGAGTCGGCCATC
>JBEANM010000112.1:0-4031 GCA_041165425.1 Verrucomicrobiota bacterium | reverse complement strand
CTCATCCCCGCCGCTCTGGGCGACTTTGGGGGAGGTCAAAAATTCCTCTGCGCCCTTGGCGCGCTCTGCGGTAAAAATAACCTGCTTGAAGCTTTCCCAAGTTCTCTCTTCCGCTGAGCGGGGCCGGCTCTTTCCCGCCACGCGGGAGGGTATCTTTCTGGCCCATGCGGCCGTGGCCCCCATTACCGGACCCGCCCAAGACGCGATGGACGCCTGGGCGGCCGAGGCGGCTTTCGGCCGGCAGGAGAGCGATGCAGTCTGGAAACGAGTCGCGAAAACCAGGGCGGTGGCGGCCGGTTTTCTGGGATGTGAAGCGGAGGAAATTTCCCTGCTGGGTCCCACAGCTTTGGGTTTGGGGCTGGTCGCCCTTGGTCTGGATTGGAAAGCCGGCGATGAGGTGGTGTATGACCCTCTCGACTACCCTGCCAATGTCTACCCCTGGAAGGAGTTGGAGAGGAAAGGGGTGCGGGCGGTGCCTCTGTTGCGCTCTCCGGGAACCCCCATTCGCTGGGAAATGATGCAGCCCCTGGTCAACGGGCACACGCGTCTGGTCAGTTTGGCCACGGCCCATTACCTGAGCGGCCATCTTCCGGAACTGGCGGTGATCGGACCCGAGTTAAAAAAACGCAGCATCCTGCTTTGCCTCGACGGCATTCAGACTCTCGGCGTGCTGCCGGCGGCCTTTGCCGAAGCGGATTTTTTGGCGGCGGATGCCCACAAGTGGATGCTGGGGCCGGTGGGGGCGGGTGTGCTGATGGTGCGGAAACGGGTGTGGGACCGGCTTCGTCCGCCGCTTTTGGGTTCATGGAACGTGGTCAGTCCAGAATTCCTAGCCCAATCCGAGATCCTTTTTGAATCCGGCGGACGAAGATACGAGCCCGGTAGTCTGAATCTGCCCGGGATCGAGGGCATGCGTGCCTCCCTGGAGATGCTGGCCTCGTTTGGCTTGGCGGAAGTTTCCGCCCACGCTCTCGACTTGGCGCGGCGGGTGAGGGAGGGGGCGCGGAAGGCGGGCTTGGTCATTTATGGCGGAGAGGGGGAGGAACGGGTGATCACAAGCCTCGTCGAGCCGCAGTGCGGATGGGAAAAAATCAAAGAAAAGGTCGAGGCAGCCCGGATCCGCGTCTCGTGGAGAAAAGAACATGGGGGAAAAACCCTGCTGCGGGTGGCACCCCATGTGGCCAACACGCCGGCGGAAATCGAAGAGTTTCTCCGGACTTTGGGTCCAATCGGCCGGTAAAAAGCCTCCCACGCTTCGCCGGCATGTTCCTGCAGAAAGAGAAACCATCCGGCATTGACTCGTTCCCGAGCTTTGGGCACTATTTTCAGCTTATCCAAGATCATCCATGAGACCCACTTACAATCCCTCCAAGCGCACCCGTCGTCGGCAGTTCGGCTTTCGGGCCCGCATGAAAACCAAGGGGGGACGAGCCGTCCTGGCGCGCCGTCGGGCGCGGGGCCGTCGCCGTCTTCTGCCCAAAGGTGTGGAGCGCCGCTACGCCCGCCACACCGGGGCGTGATCGCCGCCTCCCCCGGGCGCGCATTCTTCGGCGCAAGTCCGATTTCCACGCCATCCGGCGCACGGGCGGCACGGAGAGCGGCCCACATCTTAAACTTAACTGGCGCCATACGTCCGGTTCTTCCCGCCGCATGGCCGCCATCGTTTCCAAAGCTTGCGGACCGGCCGTGACCCGCAATCGCATCAAACGCTGGATCCGTGAGGCCTGGCGGCATTTGCAGACCGACCTTGCACCCGGGCTCGACTCCGTTTGGATCTCCCGCCCGAAGGCCGCGCAGGCCGGCGCCGAGGCCCTGCAGGAAGAGATGACGGTGCTGTATCGCAAGGCGGGGCTTTGGGGTCCTGAGCGATGAAATCCGTCGTTATTTTCCTGATCCGGCTCCAGCGAGGCGCGGCCCCCTTTTGGCGCTCCTTGCTGGGGGCCCACGGGCCCTGTTGCCGCTTTCATCCGACCTGTTCCCAATATGCGGAGGAGGCGATCCGCCACTTTGGTCTGCTGCGCGGAGGGGGCTTGGCCCTGCGCCGCCTGCTCTGCTGTCATCCCTGGGGCGGATCTGGTTTTGATCCCGTGAGGAGGCCCGTATGAAAAAGGGCGGTGGGATGGACCGAACTTCGTGGTTGGCGGCGGGGGTCTGTCTGCTTCTTCTGATCCTTTATCCGCAAATCGTCTCTTTCTTCTATCCTCCCGATCCGAACGCCGTAAAAAAGAAGACCGAAGCCACCGCGTCGACCTCCCAGACCAACGCTCCGGCCGCCGTTCCGGCGCCTGCTTCCCAGATGGCAGCGAAAGAAAGTCTGGCTCCCGGCGCAGTCAGCCGTGCGACTCCCGAACAGACCGCAGTTTTGGAGAACCGCACGATCCGGGCTGTGCTCACCACTTGGGGTGGGGGCGTGAAGGAGATTGAGTTGCAGGAGCACGAGGTCGAAGCCCAGGAAAAAGTGTTTCTCAACCGCGGTTCGCCTGATGCCATTTTCGAATTACGCGGCTGGAGCGCCCCGGGGGAGGGTCTGGCCTGGACCCTGGAGAAAGCGGATGCCCAGGAGGTGGTGTTCATCGCCCCTGCTCGGTCGGACGGTGCCGCAACCATTCGCCGGACCTTCCGGTTGGCGGGGGATTATCTCCTCTCCATGGACCAGGAGGTGGAAAACCGGAGCGGAACCCCGTTGGCGATGCCGGGGTATGCCTTAGCGGGCGGCGTGGGCGCCCCGATTCATCTGCGCAAGGATGAGGAGGCCTATGTCGGCACCGGCTGGTTCACCACCGACCTCAGCTACACCACCCACAAGCTTCCGGAATTTCTCCCCTCCAGTTTTCTTTTTCTTTTCCCCCAGCAGGGCAAGGAGAAGGTGGCCAGTCGCGAGGACCGGCAGGTGCGGTGGATTGCCTCCAAGAGCCAGTTTTTCGCCCTGGTCCTGACGGCCAAGGGCGATCCCGCCGCCGGGGCCGAAGCCCGGAAGGTCGAGTTGTCGGGAGAAACCATGAGGGACGGCAACGGCAAGGTTCCGGCGGTGGAGACCTGGATGAAGATGCCAGGGTTTGACCTGCCACCCTCGGGCAAAGCCAATCGTACTTTCACCCTTTATTCCGGGCCTAAGGAGGATTGGCGGCTGCGAGGTCTGGCGGCGAACGAGGACTACGTGATGGAGTTCGGTTGGATGGGCTGGGTCAGCCGGCCGCTGCTCGCGGTGATGAATTGGATTCACCAGTGGGTGGGCAGCTACGGCTGGTCGATCGTCCTTCTCACGATCCTGATCAAGGCCGTCCTCTGGTATCCGCAAGCCAAGGCGAACCTGAGCATGAAAAAAATGCAGCTGCTCGCGCCGAAATTAAAGGAACTCCAGGAGAAATATAAAGAAGAGCCCACCAAGCTGAACACGGAGATGATGAAGCTGTACAAGGACTTTGGGGTGAATCCGCTGGGCGGCTGTCTCCCGCTGCTCATCCAGATGCCCGTTTTTCTCGGCTTTTACTACATGCTGCTCAGCTCGGTGGAGTTGCGCGGCCAAACCTTCTTCTGGATCCACGATTTGTCCCGGCCGGACACCGTGTTCGTTCTTCCCGGCCTCGGCCTGCCGATCAACCCGATGCCGCTGATCATGACCGCCACGATGATGTGGAGCATGCATATCACGCCCCAGCCCCAGGGCGTGGACAACCCCGCGGCGAAAATGATGAAGTGGATGCCGCTGCTGATGTTGGTGTTTTGCTATAATTTCAGTTCCGCGCTATCCCTGTATTGGACCGTGCAAAACCTCCTCTCCATCGTCCAGCTCTATTACAACCTCAAACAACCGATGCCCAAGCTGGAGAAGGTGGTGCGCCCAACGGACTTGGTGAAGCGGGGCCGCTGGAAGGGCGGAATGTGGGGGCGGCGATGAGTGGAGCAGCACCGGCGGCGGCCCGGGAGACCCTGGAGAATATGCTCGGGCACCTGGGCTTTGCTTTCACGCTGGAGGAGGAGAAGCGCGGGGAAGACCAGGTCCTGCATGTGCGGATGCAAAATCCGGCACG
>JBEANM010000111.1:0-4072 GCA_041165425.1 Verrucomicrobiota bacterium | reverse complement strand
TGGGCGCCCGGGGTGGCGATCCAGATCCCGCCCAATTTGGAGCCACGCTGGCCGGAGCTGCTGAGCGACTTGGACGACCTTGGCGGAATTTCCTGGGCTCGGGACGAGGTAAATCCTTCCCGTCCTTGGGGTGCCCTGGATCATTATGCCTCCCGTTGCCGTGCGGCGGGCCGGGAGTTGGTGGAGCGTTTGCCGGTTTACGAGAGTCATCTGGGGCCCGAATGGCTGGCGGAGCCGTGGCTTCGTCGGGCGGAGGAGTTTCGTTCGGGGGTAATGGCATGAGGGATCCGTGGAAGTTGACCCTGGCCGAGTTGACGGCGCGGGCGGGGGAGGCAGCCCGGAGGGTGCACCGGGATGAGGTGACCTATGTCGTGAACCGCAACGCCAACTTCACGAGGGTCTGTCAGGTGGGATGCTCCTTTTGCGGCTTTGGACGCCGGCCAGGAACTCCGGGGGCGACCTCCGACACGATTGATCAGGTTGTGGCGCGGGTGGGCAAGACGCCGTGGGTGACGGAGGTGTGTTTGCAGGGCGGTATCGATGCGTCGCTGCCACCGACATACTACTTCGATTTGATCCGGGCCTTGCGGGAAGCATTTCCCTGGATGCATCTGCACGCATTTTCCCCGATGGAGATTGATTCGCTGTGTGAGAAGTCGGGCCAGGAACCGGAGGAGATGGTCGTACGGCTACGCGCAGCCGGCGTGGGGAGCATTCCGGGGACGGCGGCGGAGATCCTGGTGGATCGGGTCCGGCGAAAAATTTCCCGCAACAAGTTGCCGGCCGCGCGGTGGGTGAGGATTGTGAAAGCGGCTCATCGGGCGGGGTTAAGGTCCAGCGCGACCCTTTTGTTCGGACATGTGGAGACTTGGGAGGACATTCGCGCCCATTTTGAGGTGTTACGGCGGGTGCAGGGGGAGACGGGCGGATTTACCGAGTTTGTGCCTCTGGCCTTCGTTCCTTACCAGAATCGCCTGGGCCGGATGTTGGCGCAGCGGCACGGGGGTATGGTTCCTCTTGAGAAAAGGATCCGGCGACGGGCGCGGCGGTTGTATCCGTTGGCCCGACTGGTGTTGGGGGACTTGATTCCCAATCTGCAGACCAGCTGGGTAAAATTGGGTTTGGAAGGGGCGCGGGAGTCCTTGGATTGGGGTTGTAATGATTTCGGGGGGACGTTGTATGAGGAGGCGATTACCCGATCCAGCGGGGGTCAGCATGGCGAGAGGCTGGAACCGGAGCAGATTGAGGATGCAATCCGGAGGGCGGGGCGTACTCCCAGGCCCCGGACCACCTTGTACGGGGTTGTGAAAAACCCGTTTTCCCTCGGAAAAAAGAGTTGTCAGGCGTCCCCCGAAGGGCATTTTGCAGACTGATTCGTCAACGAAACCCAAACTAAGGAGACAGAAAACACCATGGCTAGAAAACCCAATGCAGCATTCATGAAACCCGTCCAACCGGACGCCGTCCTCGCCGCGATCGTCGGAAGCAAGCCGCTTCCTCGCACCGAGTTGACCAAAAAACTCTGGGCCCACATCAAAAAGAAGGGGCTCCAGGATAAGAAAAACAGGCGGATGATCCACGCGGACGAGCTGCTCAAGCCCCTTTTCGGCGGGAAAAGCTCCGCCAACATGTTTGAGCTGACCAAGTACGCCAGCAAACACGTTAAATAAGTCTCTTTTTTCTTCGGGGCACGGGATTTCCCGCCAACCGAAGAACCGAGCTTGAAATACCCCGTGGGGGCCTGTCCCTTGCGGGGTATTTTTTTATGGTGAATCGTTAGAATTCTCGTTAGGGTATCTAACTTATGGATCTAACAAAACTGACTGCCAAAGAGTTCGGCCGGATCGTCAAGCTTCTGCGCCGAAAGGAAAGCCTCGAGAAAAAACTCACCCAGGTGGAGCGCTCTGTCGCTAAGGTTGTGGGGGCCGGTGCGTCTTTTGTCGCCCGGCGGGCCAAACGAATTGCTTCCGGTCGTGGCCGTCGGGGACGTCCCCCAGGTCGTCGGGGTCGTCCAGCCGGACGTCGCTCCACGGGTCGTAAATTTGGCCGCCGGGGCGGTCTCCGCAAGGTGGTGCTAGCGCAACTGCAACGCGCTGGGGTCACCGGCCTGAAGATCAAGGATCTGGCCCGGAAGATGAACATCCAGCGCCAGCGGTTGGACACATGGTTTTACCAGAACGTGAAAAAAATCCGTGGCCTGAAAAAAATCGGTCCCGGACACTATCACCTGCGGAAGTAGGCAGCGGACGAGGTAGGATTCGAACCTACGAGCGCCTTACGGCGCCTGCGGTTTTCAAGACCGCCGCGTTCAACCACTCCGCCACTCGTCCGTTCTGATTACCTCTAGAGGAAATCCGCCCCCATGGCGAGTTTCAGCATCCCGGCTTTGACCGTCATTGGAGCTGGTTTCTTAGGTCGTGCAGTAGCGGAAGAGGCTCAAAGGGGTGGTTGGCGGGTCCATCCTGTGGTCCGCTCGGAGGCCTCCGCGAAACAGCTCCAGCCTAAGTTTCCGGATGTGCGGGCGGACGACGCCATCGCAGTGGGATTTTGGGAAAAAGGAGTGCCGGCCTGCGATGCCATGGTTTGGGCGATGGCACCATCCCGGGAAAGACCAGAGGACGACTTTCTTGTTATGCATCGGCAAGGTGCGGTGCGTGCGGCCGGGTGGGCGCGCCGAAATGGGGTGCGGTTTGTCTATATTTCCTCCACCTCGGTTTATGCGGAGGATGGGGGCGAGTGGGTGAACGAGGATGCGCCTTTGGCCAAGGACGATCCCCGCGCCATGGCCATGGCGGAAGCAGAAATGGCCTGTCTTCGTGCGGGAGGAACCGTGTTGCGCTGTGCTGGTCTCTACGGGCGGGAGCGTATCCTCCGTTCTGACCCCGAGGGGCCTGAGCGATGGCTCAATATCATTCATGTGGAAGATGCGGCGCGGGCCGTTGGCTGGGGACTGCGGCAGCGAAGCTCGGTTTATAATGTTTGCGAAAACGAACCGCGTCCTAGGGGCAAACCTGGAGGAACCTGGCCGGAAAAAATGCGCCGGGCACGCCGAAATAAAAAAGTCAGCAATGCCCGGCTGCGGGGGCTGGGCTGGGTGTGTCAAAAAAGGGAAGAGCCGCCGCCCTAAAGACGAGATTCCTGGTAACGGTGGCCTGCGTGCGACCGACTCAGGGTTTTTAGCAAAAGCGACGAAGCTTTTGTTAGAGATTCCAGCCGCCGGAAATAATCACATTGGTGCCGGTCACCTGATCGGCCTCGGGGGAGATGAGGTAGCGGATGGCGTGAAACACCTCGACCAAACCCACGGCCCGTCCGGAGGGCAGAGTGCTGGGAGGTGGAAGATCGATGCTATTTTCCAGGTAGCCCGGAGAAATGCAGTTCACAGTGATCCGGCGACGAATTAAGGCGGCGGCAAAAGAGCGGGTCAAAAGAAGAACGCCAATTTTACCCGCATGATATCCCGGAGCCATTTTGCGAGCCGTGAGCTTCTCACAGGCGGAGTCGCCTAAGTTGATGATCCGACCCCCGGCCTTGGGGAAAAGGGGCAGGGCTGAACGGATGGATAAAAAAGTGGCGGTGGCGGTGCTGTCCAAGCCTGAACGCCAATCTTCCGGCCGTGTTCGGAGGAGTGGAGTGGGACGGTACGTTCCGGCATTATTCACCAAGAGATCAAGTTTTCCAAAGCGAAGACGAACCTTCCGAAAAAGGGTTTCCACATCGGAAGGGTGGGAAAGATCGGCCGAGAATATTTCCGCCCGCACCCCCTCCTGGCGAATGGCTTGGGCGAGGCGGGTGGTCTGGGCCTGCCCGCGGCGATGATGCAAAATAAGGGCATACCCTTCGCGGGAAAGCTCCCGGGCAAGGTACGCGCCCAAGCCCCGGGAGGCTCCCGTGATCAGGGCGACTGGGGAGGTCTTTTTACTCATGAAAGGACTGCCAGGGTTCGCGCCACGGCGCGCACCTTGGGGATTTCATGCGTACGGAGAAGATCGGTCTTTCCGAGAAGAGCGAGGACGGCAAAGAGAGATTCCGCGGTGCGGACCTCGTCCTGAAAAAACTCAAACGCGTGGGG
>JBEANM010000110.1:0-9035 GCA_041165425.1 Verrucomicrobiota bacterium | reverse complement strand
ATCTTGCGGCGGTCGAAAGGCTCATAACGCCCGTCCCTTTTGATGACCCGGAGATCCTCGCGTTCGATCTCCTCATAGGTGGTAAAGCGATAGTTACAGGACAAGCACTCCCGGCGGCGGCGCACCACGGCCCCATCTTTCCAGGGGCGTGAATCGATCACTTTATCTTGGTCGGCATCGCATTTTGGGCATTTCATACTACTCCTTGTGTTGGACCGACACTACAAGTAGGCCGAATAGGGTCAATTAAAATTTTTATATAAAAACAGGTTTTTAAGTAGAAAACTCTATCTATGATAGATTTGTGAATATCGTGTAAAAAAGTTGGATTCCCCTCGAATTTTCCAAATAGACCACTAGGTTAATCATGTTGAATCTCCTTCAGGTTAAAAATGGCCTATCCGTTGCAGGGCAAGGGGTACTCTTGCTAATTATTTCGATGACAGGACTTTCTGGCAGTTGGGCCAACACGAATGTCCACGTCAGTCGTTTTTGGCATAATCACCAACCCATTTATTGGCCGGAGTGGAACAGTAACGGCAGCCAAACCACCCGCGTCCAATACGCATGGGATTCAATTGTCCTGAAGCCGGGTCAGAACTACGGCGGTCTCAGCGCAAAACAGCACCCGGAGAACAACCTCACAGAGATATTTAGCATCAACGATCGGGTTAATTCTTACCAAAGTGGCCCGCGCAATTCACTCAGCTCGTTCAACAGTGCCGGCGGCTTCGCCATCAGTTACTCGGGGTCGCTCATCGACAACATCCGCCAACTCGGATCGGTCAACCAGCTTGGATATGGCAGCGGATGGAATAGCGGCTACCGGGAAGCGCGGGGATGGAAAACACCCGCAGGGGCCACGCGCATGGATCTTGTTGGATTCACATACCACCATTCGCTCGCGCCACTTTTACCGAAGTCTGTTTTGCGTAAAGAAATTCAAACCTTCAAACAGGCGTGGTGGAAGGCTTGGGGGGGTAAAAGCGACCTTTCCGATCATTCCAAAGGATTTTTTCCCACGGAAATGGGGTATTCACGACACATCGTCGATGTCCTGGTCGACGAAGGTTACGAGTGGGTGATTGTTCCCAGTCACCACATCAGTCGCACTTGCCCAACCTATAACACCAAGGCGAATCCCGAAGGTGCCTATAACATTTTCTCCAGTCCGCCAAATAAGGCCGACCAAATTGGTCCCTCCCCGACCAACGGATGGTGGTATTCGGAGCCAAACCCTGGCAATGCCGCTTGGAACGTTGCCCCCTACGCCTACCAACTGCACAAGGTCAAATACGTCAACCCGGAGAATGGTGCGGAGAAAATCATGATCGCCGTGCCCTCGGACGATGTTTTGTCCTATCGGTTTGGCTATGCCAATGAGGGCATTGGCCAGATCGGTGCCTCCATTTCTCCTTTTGCCACGGATTCCTCTCGTCCCGTCATCGTGATGCCCTCCACCGATGGCGACAATGCCTGGGGAGGGGGCTCGAGTTCATGGTTTGAGGCCACCCCACAGTTTTTTAACGGTTCGGCGGCCGCTGGCTACAAGCCGACCACCCCCCAAGACTTCGTTAATCAACACGGTGCGGCGGCTCCCGTGACCCATGGATTTTTCCCGAAATGTGTTACGGATCCCCCAACTTCATGAAATGGATTGAGCCGCCGGTCGCCACGGTGGCCAACCGCGGGATCACCACGGTACCCGGCACACAGATCGACATGGAGACACCGGGTTTTGCGCTTAAATTTTACAGCTATGCGCCGCTCATGGCTGGCGCCAACTGGTGTGAGACCGCGGAACAGATTCTCCGCGACGAGGGTGGGAGTGTGCAGTCATGGAAAATCCAAGCCCCCTACGACTGGGATGGAACCTGGGCCAGCCCGAACGAAGTCGAGCAAGCTTGGCACATCTACCTCGCAGGTCTTGACTCAGGCTTCAACTATTACGGCGGCCTCGGCAATGACGATGAAATGAAGCCCGGCTTGGCCACGCGGCGGGCCGTGGAGAAGTTGACGCCGTGGATGACCGCGACCCGCCGCAACAATGACCGAACAGGTCCCACCGTGCTCAAGCCTCAGCGTTTTCCCTACAATCCGGGTGGGTACACCTTTGGTTGGTTTAACCAACAGCCCCATATCAACAACAACGCATTCCTCAAACGAATGAACTCGGATTTCTACATCTGGACGCACGCCTACGATCTCAGCGGCATCACTAACATCGTGGTCAAAGCCCGCATCGATGTGGATGGAGTCAATCCAGTTGGCAGTAATCAGAACGAAACCTACGCCGGCGGTAGTGAGGTCGGAGGATGGCAGACTTTGGTCATGACCAAGAAGGAACTTCCCAAGACCCGCGAGGCCCTCAATGCCGCCGCGGCCAACAGCCAGATCGACTACTTTTTGCCCGTGCAAGCGGAGGCAGTGGCGGACTACTACTTTGTTAAAATCAGCGACACCAACTTGCCTGGCTTTCGCAGCAAGCTCCTCGACTACTACATTGAGGCTACGGATGCGAAGGGGAATGTTCATAAATCTGAAATCCAGCATGTGTGGGTGGATGATTACAGCGGCCAGACCAATGGCGGCGGCGGAAGTGGGGGGGGTGGTGGAACCAACAGCGTTGTTTCTTTGAGCCCGACCCAGCCGGTGGCCGGGCAGTCCGTGACGGTCACGTATAATCCGGCCGGGCGGAATCTGGCCGCGGCTTCCGCCATTTATCTTCATCATGGTTATAATGGCGCGAACTGGACGGCGGTGCCCGGTGTGGCGATGACGGCAGACGGTTCGGTTTGGAAGTACACCTACACCGTGGCCGCCAACGCCTCGACGATCGCCCTGGTTTTCAACAACGGCGCGGGCACGTGGGATAACAATGGCGGGGGCAACTGGAATATCGGCGTCACCAACGCTCCCCCCCCGACGATTCCGCCGACGGTGCCGACGGGTTTGCAAGTCACAGCTACCACCAGTACCTCCGTATCACTCTCGTGGGCCCCCTCGGTCACGGCCACTTCCTATGTCGTCTTGCGGAACGGAGCCCAGGTGGGAACTCCCCAGGATACCAATTTTGTGGATACAGGCCTGTTGCCGGAAAACATCTACACGTACACGGTGCGGGCGGTGAATGGGGCAGGAACTTCAGCCTCTTCCGATGGCGTGAATAGTGCCACTTCCTTTGCCGCCCTGAATCCAAATCAGATCACCGTGGTGGATCCGGTAGCCCCAGCGAGCGTCGCAGGGGGCTCCTATACTTTTCGAGGTCGCGCGGGTTCGGCTTTCACGAACGGCCTGACCTGGTCCAATGCCCTTACGGGTAGCAACGGTTTGATCGCTTTCCCTGGGGGGAATGTGACCGGGGGTTGGGAATGGACGGTCTCGGTTCCGTTAGTCGCCGGTCCCAATGCCGTCACATTCCGGGGAACCTATGCTTCCTCCTCCACGCAAAGTCTGACGGATATTCCCGCCAACTACACGGCGTGGTCCAACGGTCTCTCCGGGGGAGCAGGTTTTGGGGCCTGGAGTCTGACAAGTTCCGGCAGCGGAGGGCATTTCTTGGCCAACAACCCAGCCAACCTCAATGTCGGATCTTCCACGGGATTTGGTCTCTGGGCCAACGGCGGAGGCACCTCCACGGCGACCAGGAACTTCAACACGGCCATGAGCATGGGGGACAGTTTTTCCATGCGTTTCGACAACAATTGGATCGATCCTGGCGGCGAGACTGGCTTCGCTTTGGCAGACAGCTTCGGAAATGTGAAATTCCGATTTTACTTCGTGGGTGGACAGAACAACTACCGGATCACCGATGCGACCGCCGCACGGGATACCGGTTGGGGCTACACGGGAAACGGCTTGAGTCTTACGGTAACTTTAGGGGCCGGCAACGCCTACACGTTTGCCGATGGCACCAGAGAACTGACTGGGAGCTTGGCCTCAGCGGGTGGAGCCATCGCTCGGCTCATCATAGAAAATAAGAGCGCGGGTCCCGACACGGACAGAAACCTCTATATCGGCGCAATAACCCACACGCGGCAGATATCAGACTCCGGCACGATTTCCTCCACCGCTTCCACGCTCACCTATAACCCGACCACGGATGGCATTGCCAACAGCTGGTGGGACCAGTACAGCGTTCCGACCGGGGGCCGGGTGGCGGCCAACGATCCGGACGGGGACGGATTTACCAACGCCCAGGAGAATGCCCTAGGCACCAGCCCAGTGGATGCCTCCTCCACCTTCAAGGTTGGAACCATGGAGCGCACCGGTAACACCCTTTCGATCAACTGGCCGTCGGTTCCCGGAAAGGTTTATCAGGTCCAGAAGCGAGCTTCTCTCAATAGCGGTGACTGGATCCCCGTGGGCGCCAACGTGCCGGCTTCTTCGCCGGGTTCATCAACCAGTGCCACGGTCGATGTGTCCGATAGTCCAAATGCCTCCTTTGTCAGGGTGATTCTCGTACCTTAATTTGGTCGAGTGGTTCGTCTTTTCCTTTTGCTCGTCGGCTTTGTGCCTCGGCTTTCTATGGCTGAGGTTGTGCAAGAATTTGGGCTGACGGTTTCCACCAGCCCGGAGGAGGCGGTTCTGGTGGTGGGGTCGGCAGATGAGCTTGGGTCCGGGGATTCGTTGAGGGCGGTGATGCTGGCGCCGCAGGGTGAGGGAAAGTGGGGAGGGAAGATCTTGTTGCCAGCAGGGACAGAGGGAACCTACCGGTTTTTGAAACGAAAAACCGGGGCCGAGGAGTTTGAGGATCCGGCTAATGCGGTTTTTCTAGGAAAACTGCAGAGCTTACCGGAGGTAGAAGGAGGCAAGATGGTCCCGGTCACGCGAGTGGAGGGCAGAGGGAAGTTGGAGCATCCCAAGTATTTGGACTCACCGATGGAGGGGTTTCCCGGACGGAGAGTCCGGGTGTGGCTGCCGCCGGGGTACGAGGCCGGTCAGGGAAGGTATCCGGTGGTTTACTGTCACGATGGACAGAACGTGTTTGATCCCGGCGGGCCGTTTGGGTCGTGGTCGGCCGACAAGGTGGCGATGGAGGGGATGAGGGCGGGCCGGGTACGGCCGGCGATCCTCGTGGGAATCGACAACACGCCGGACCGGGTGAGGGAGTATTTGCCGCCGTCGGACGTGGTGCCCCAGGGCCGCCCAGCTCACGGGGAAGTGGGCCGGGCGGATGTTTACGCCCGCTATGTGCTTGAAGTGGTGAAGCCTTGGGTGGATCAAAACTTCCGGACCTTGGCGGACCGGGGAAACACCTTGGTCTTGGGCTCCTCGATGGGTGGCGTGGTTTCCCACTACCTATTGCAAAAGCACGGGGAGATTTTCAGCGCTGCCGGGGTCTTTTCACCGGCGTACTGGGCCTGTCCTAAATTTTTTGAAGAATCCCTCAAGAAACCCCAACCGGCGGGGAAGATCTATTTGGACATGGGGACGAGGGAAGGGAGGAGCTACTGGCCGGATGTGCTGCGGATCTACCAGCATTGGGTCACTGGCGGGTCGGTAATTTTGCGGGAGTCTCCCGATGGGATTGCAGATTAGGAGTGCGGGGACGATTCGGAGGAGTGGCGGGTGTGCCGGATGCCTTCGGACACGATCAACCAAATCACGATCCCCCCGCAAACGACAAAAGCCACGAGGAGAAAAATAAGTCCCAAACCGGTGCGGGCTTCGTCCATGGAGTGGATATAAAGCAGGACGGGTAGGCTTGTCATTCCAAAACCAGCCCCATTTGTCCGCCGTCTGAAAACAGTGCAGTTTGGGAAGATGAGCCCACTCCAGGAGCGCTTTCTTGAGCTGAAGAAAAAACGAGACGCGGTGGTGCTGGCCCACAACTACCAGCGGCGGGAAATTCAGGAGGTGGCGGATTATGTGGGGGATTCCCTGGGTCTCAGTTATGCAGCGCAGAAAGCGAAAGGGGACGCGATCCTGTTCTGCGGAGTTCATTTCATGGCGGAGACGGCGAAAATCGTAAATCCGGGAAAGAAAGTGCTCATGCCCGATCTGAATGCCGGCTGTTCCCTGGCAGACTCCTGTCCGGCCGACAAACTGGCGGCTTACCTGCAAGAAAATCCCGGACTTTATGTGGTCTCCTACGTCAACTGCACCGCTGCCGTGAAGGCGCTGAGCGACGTGATCTGCACCTCCGGCAATGCCGAAAAGATCGTGCAACATGTGCCCATTGACCGGGAAATTCTTTTTCTGCCCGATCGAAATCTGGGGGACTGGGTGATGCAGAAAACCGGGCGAAAGATGCGGTTATGGGATGGAGACTGTTACGTCCACATGGAGTTCACGGCGACGTCCATCGATCGGATTCGGCGGGAGTATCCTGAAGCTCCCGTGGTGGCCCATCCGGAATGCCCTCGGGCGGTGAGGGCTTTAGCCGATGAGGTCTGTTCCACGGAGAAAATGGTTACTTACTGCAAAAACAGCTCGTCCCCTTCCTTCATCGTTGTGACGGAGGAGGGGATGCTGCATCGCTTGCGGCGGGAAATGCCGGAAAAGAAATTTATCCCTGGACCGACGGATCACTGTGCCTGTTCCGAATGTCGTTTTATGAAAATGAATACCTTGGAAAAGGCCGTGGCCGCTTTGGAAAATATGGGTCCTGAAGTGATTTTAGATTCTGCCGTGATGCAAAAGGCAAAGGCACCCATTGAAAAGATGCTTCTCTGGAGTCGTAACTAGTTGGCTATTAAATAAATAAATCAATAAAGATAGCCACTTTATTTGGCCATGTTTTTCTCTGTCCAAAACAGATAGAATTGCTAGCACTTTTTACGTAATATCATGAAAATAAAGAGTTCATGGGGGCTGGGGCTTTGTGCCCTATTCGGATGGCTTGGTGTGGGATCCGTTCTAGTGGGGCAGACTTCCGAACCTCCAGAGTCGGTGGAGCCGCCCCTTCAGATTACTTCAGATGGAGCTAACCGGTATGAGGGGGGCATTTACTATGCCGAGGACAATGTGACCGTGACGTACGGGGGGGATGTCTTGATGGCTGACCAAGTGCATTTTAACCCCACGACCAAAGAGGCCACGGCCAAGGGTAATGTCCGTCTCTACATGATGGACCAGATCTACCGCGGGGATCTTTTAACCTATAATTTTCGCACCAAAAAGATCCTCTCCGAAAAATTCCGTTTTCTGGACGGCAAAATAATGGTGGAAGGGCAGTCGATTGGCACGCCCGAGATCGGTCACTACGAAATTGATGGCGGCCACTACACCACCGACAATCGGGAGACACCGGGCTGGAAAGTGAAGGCTTCCTCGGTCAGCTTGTATCCCGACGACAAGACCATTGTGGAAAATTCGGTGGCCTACTTTGGGGATGTGCCCTTTTTTTGGTTTCCCTACCTGGTGCAATACCAGCGGGATGCTGGTTCTTCCGTGGACGTTTCCGTGGGATCGGTTTCCCGGCTCGGCATCTACGCTCTGGGGGCTTACCGCTTTGCCATCACGGACAAGTTAAAAGGGGAGGTCAATTTGGATTACTACGGCCGGCGGGGGTGGGCCGGGGGAGCGGCGGCATCCTATGAGACTCCGGGCATTGGGACCGATCACCCCAAAACTGCCGTCAGTCTGCGCGGTTGGTACATCAATGATCGCGGCTACCAGATTTATGAAGGAACGGAGGAACGGCCGGCCAACGCCGCTCCGCCCCGCGGCCGCTACTGGTTCCCGTACAGCCACAACACCACGATCATAAAGGGAGGGAACCGGACGGATTCCGACCGGGCTCCCCAGTTTGATGATCCTTCTTTCAGCTCCCGTTCCAAAATCAACGTCCTGAGCGACGCGTATGTCACCCAAGACTTTTTTGCGGACGACTATATCCGGGATCAGCAACCCAACACCTTCTTGGATGCCATGTATCAAGACCCAAACTTCACGGTGACGGCCAACGCCCGGACCCAGATTAACAATCTTTTCCAGACCCAGCAGCAGAAGCCATCGGCGAAGATTGAGTTCAAGCGTCAGTTCATCCCGGGCACGTACAACCAGGAAGAGTTCCTCAAGAATCCCGATGGCCACCCCGGGCTGGCCTACGAAGGGGAATCCAGTGCCAGCTATCTGGGCACCCAGTGGAATCAGGTGGCCAATCAAACGGATTACACCGCGATCCGATACGATACGTATCACCAACTGCTTTATCCGCGGCAATATTTCGATTGGCTGAACTTCACGCCCCGGGCCGGCATTCGTGGGACCGTGTACACCCGTAGCAACCTTGCGCCGGGGGACGCCCTGCAGAACACCGCCAGTGGATCCGGCTACAACGTGGGCAACAATGCGAACCTCTCCGATACCTCTCTTTTTCGTTACGTCTTCAACCTGGGCGCGGATCTTTCCACCAAGGTTCATTCCACCTGGAATGATGTGAAGCAGAGGGCCTGGGCCATCGACGGGCTTCGGCACGTGATGGAGCCGTTCGTGAACTTTAGCTATGTGCCGCGTCCCAACGTCCGGCCCACGGACTTTGCGGGCTTTGACAACCGGGTAAATTCCACCCAGTCCCAGGCTCTGAATCCGACGCTTTATAATTCGATCGATTCCATCGACCAACTCCTCGTGGTTCGTCCCGGTGTGATGAACCGGGTTCTGACCAAACGGGACGGCCAGCCTTACGAGTTGGCCAACTGGAAGATTTACGGGGATTACCAGCCGGTCCGACCCACCTTGCCGGGCTTGAATACAGAGTTTGTGGAAGTTCCGGAAACCTTGAATTCCGATTTCCCCCAGATTTACAACGAGCTGAATGTCATGCCGGTTCCGTGGTGGACGGGTACCTTGGGAGCCTCTACGGCCGTGAGTGGGAATGGATATAATTCCATCAACCTGGGCAGCCGCTGGCAGGTGATTCCCGCCCTCGAACTGGGACTTGGGTACTCCTTTCTCGAGCAGTTCGCCTATGTGGATGCTCTGAATAACGATGTTCTCACCAACACCCAGACCCAAGTCATCAACGGCAATGCCAACTATCGTCTAAACGAAAGCTGGTTCTTCAATGCGGGGGTCACCTATTCGGT
>JBEANM010000109.1:0-4128 GCA_041165425.1 Verrucomicrobiota bacterium | reverse complement strand
ACGCGCTTCATGGAACCCGCATTAGGGGAGTGCCTGCTGTCTTTGGAAGTCTGCGGGGGAGACATAGATGCCGACAATTAACCAGTTGGTGCGATTTGGTCGTTCCGCCCTCAAGCGCGGCACGAAAGCTCCTGCTTTGCACGGCTGTCCCCAGCGTCGTGGCGTTTGTCTCCAAGTCATGACCCGCACCCCGAAAAAGCCGAATTCCGCTCTCCGTAAAGTGGCCAAAGTCCGTCTGACCAACGGCGAAGAAGTCATCGCCTATATCCCAGGTGAAAATCACAATCTCCAGGAGCACTCCATCGTTCTGGTGCGTGGGGGTCGCGTGAAGGACTTGCCTGGGGTTCGTTACCATATTGTCCGCGGAACCCTCGATGCCCTCGGCGCTTCCGGCCCCAGCAACACCAACAAACTTTCCCGCCTTGTTTCCCGCAGCAAATACGGCGTCAAGCGTCCCAAGGGTGGCGGTGCCGCCAAGTCGGCAGCCGAAGCCAAGCCGGCCAAGGCGTAAGGGAAGGTATTTATGGCACGTCGTCGTCGTCACGAAGCCCGCCCGATTCATGCGGATCCGGTTTATGAGAGCCAGCTCGTCGGCCGGATGATCGGTTATGTGCTCCGTCGGGGAAAACTCTCCACGGCCAGCCGTTTGGTTTACAACGCCATCAAGCGCGCCAATGAGGGGGGCTCTGGCGGAGATCCGCTAGCGGTCGTCAATAAAGCGGTCGACAACGTGAAGCCCCGCCTCGAGGTGAAATCCCGCCGGGTGGGTGGCGCTACGTATCAGGTTCCCGTGGAGACCAGCCCGGAACGCCAGCTTTCCCTCGCGCTTCGCTGGATCGTCGATCTAGCCAACAACCGCAAAGGGGTGGCCTTTGAGCGTGCTTTAGCCCAGGAAATCCGCGACGCCGCGGCCGGGCAGGGGAATGCCGTGAAAAAGCGGGATGAAACCCACCGGATGGCGCAGGCCAACCGAGCCTTCGCTCACCTCCGTTGGTAAGGACCAAGACCATGCCTCCAACCGCTACCGCCCCCGCCCGCCCCTACACGCTCGAGCGCACCCGCAACATCGGGATTTGCGCCCACATTGATGCGGGGAAGACCACATTGACCGAGCGAATTCTTTTTTACACCGGTAGCATTCACAAGATCGGCGAGGTGCATGAAGGCACTACCGTGACCGATTGGATGGAGCAGGAGCGTGAACGTGGCATCACCATCACCTCCGCTGCGACCACCTGCTTCTGGCCCGTGCGGGAAGAGGCCGGACTCGTGAAGTCTTTTGAGAAGACCAAAAACCGGATCAATATCATTGACACTCCTGGACACGTGGATTTCACCGCCGAGGTGGAGCGCTCCCTCCGGGTGCTGGACGGAGCGATCGCGGTGTTCTGCGGAGTGGCCGGAGTGCAACCGCAGAGCGAAACGGTCTGGCGCCAAGCCAACAAGTACGGGGTGCCGCGGATCGCCTTCGTCAACAAGATGGATCGGACAGGGGCGGATTTTGAAAAGGCCGTACATGAGATGCGGACCAAGCTTGGGGCCAATGCGGTGCCGATCCTTCTTCCGCTCGGTAAGGAGGATAAACTTCTCGGCCAGATCGACCTGATTAACCAAAAGGCGTTCCTTTACTCGGACAGTAAAAACCTCGGCTCGACCTATGAGATCGCGGAGATTCCCCCCGAATTCAAAGAGGAGGCCAAGAAGGCGCTCGATCGACTGGTGGAAGCCGTCGCTGACGTGGACGAAGAGGTGGGCAACATGTTTCTGGAAGAGAAGCGACCCACCGCCAAGCAACTCAAGGAAGCCATTCGCCGCGTGGTGATCGCGAACAAGCTCGTGCCGGTGGTGGGAGGTTCTGCCTTTAAGAACAAGGGCGTGCAGGGCTTGATTGATGCAGTGGTGGAGTATCTCCCCAGTCCGATCGACATCCCTCCGGCCGTCGGTCATAGCACCGAAAATCCGGAAGAGCGGATTCCGGTCAAGGTTGATGATAGTGAAAAATTCTGCTCCCTGGCGTTCAAGCTTTGGACCGACCCCTACGTTGGAAAGCTCATCTTTTTCCGGGTCTACTCCGGCAAGCTCAGCAAGGGCGAGTTCATCTACAATTCCCGCACCCGCAAGCGCGAGCGCGTTAGTCGTTTAGTGCAGATTCAGGCCGACAAACGGGAAGACATCGATACGGTGTTTGCGGGGGACATCGCCGCCACGGTGGGTCTGAAGGATATCGCCACCGGGGATACGCTTTGCAACGAGGAGTTTGAGATCACCCTGGAACCGCCCAGCTTCCCCGAGCCTGTCATTTCGATGGCCGTAGAGCCGAAGACCAAAGGCGATCGCGAAAAGATGGGTGAAGCTCTTCAGCGGCTTTCGGAAGAGGATCCGACTTTTATGGTAAAGACCAATGAGGAGACCGGTCAGACCATCATCAGCGGCATGGGCGAGCTACACCTTGAGATCATCTGCGATCGGTTAAAGCGTGAATTCAGCGTCGAAACCAATGCGGGAGCACCCCAGATTGCTTATCGTGAGACCATCACCAAGAGTTCGGGCGGAGAGGGAAAGTTAATCAAGCAGTCAGGCGGACGCGGTCAGTACGGCCACGTCATTCTGAAGGTTGCTCCGCAGGAGCGAGGCAAGGGGATTTCGGTCGAGAACAAGGTTACCGGCGGGAATATTCCGAAGGAATACATCCCGGCGGTGAAGAAAGGCGTGGAAGAAGCCCTTCTCAATGGCGTAATTCATGGCAGCCCGGTGATCGACATGAAAATCGAAATCATGGACGGCTCTTATCACGAGGTGGATTCCAACGAATTGGCCTTTAAAATGGCGGCCATTTTTGCCGTAAAGGATGCGATGCAGAAAGCGGGCCCGATTCTGCTGGAGCCGATCATGGCGGTGGAATGTTCCACTCCGGACGAGTTCCAAGGGGATATCCTCGGCGATATCAACCGCCGCCGAGGCAAAATCATGAATGTTGATTCCAAAAGCCTAACTTCGATCGTGAAGGCCGAAGTTCCGTTGGCTGAAATGTTCGGGTATGTAAACACCATCCGTTCCTTGTCCCGCGGCCGGGCCGCCTACTCCATGGAACCCTCCCACTTTGAGCAGGTGCCCTCGAGCGTCCTGGCCACAGTGACCCAGCAAAAGAAAGGATAAGCCATGCCCGCGACCCGTATTCGTATCCGCCTCAAATCCTTTGACTACCGTTTGCTCGACAAGGCGGCGGGGGAGATTGCTGAAACCGCAAGCCGGACAGGCTCCCGCGTGGCCGGTCCAATCCCGTTGCCGACCAAAATTGAGCGCTATACCGTCAATCGCTCCCCGCATTGCGACAAAAAGAGTATGGAGCAGTTCGAAATCCGAACCCATAAGCGCCTTCTCGACATTTTGGAACCCTCCGGAAAAACGGTGGATGAGCTGAAGAAGCTGAACCTGCCGGCCGGGGTCGACATCACGATCAAGATTTAAGGAGAAACCATGATCGAGCGTTTTGGCATGATCGGAAAGAAAGTGGGGATGACCCGGGTCTACGACGACCAGGGCCAAGCCACCGCCGTGACCGTCATCTCCGCCGAGACCAACACCGTGTACGAAGTGCGTACCAAGGAGAAGAACGGAGTGCAGGCGGTGGTTCTGGGCACAGGGGAGCGCAAGGCCTCCCGCACAAACAAAGCGCAAAGGGTGGCGTTCGAAAAACTCGGCAGAAAAAACCCCTTAGCCCTTCGGCAATTCCGTGCTGCTCCGGCTGATTTAGCCGTCGGGGCTGAGATCTCGCTAACCCGTTTCAAGACCGGTCAGCTCGTCGACGTGCTTGGCGTCTCCAAGGGTAAAGGTTTTCACGGCGTGATGCGGAAGCATAACTACGCTGGCCAGGCCGACGCCCACGGCTCCACTACGCATCGCCGGAACGGAGCCATTGGTTGTCGCTCCACCCCTGGGCGGGTTTATAAAAATGCGGGGATGCCCGGCACATTTGGCGCCGATAACTGCACGGTACAAAATTTGAAAGTCATCCAAGTGCGTGAAAATGATAAACTTCTCCTGATCCGCGGAGCGGTGCCGGGACCGAACGGTAGTCTCGTAATCGTGCGGGACGCAATCAAAGCCGAGGTAAAGGCCTAAACTTCC
>JBEANM010000108.1:0-4146 GCA_041165425.1 Verrucomicrobiota bacterium | reverse complement strand
GCCTGCACGATATCCCGATCCACCCCGGTCCCCTGCAGGTAGCAGTTGCCCATGCGATAGAGTGCCGCCGGATACTCTTGGTCCGCCGCTTTCTGGAACCAGCGGATAGCCTCCCCCTCATCCTTCATCACGCCTCTCCCCTTAAGAAAACAGTCTCCCAAACTGATCTGGGCAGGCGGGTAGTTCTGCCCCGCGGACTTTCGCCACCAGCGCACCGCCTCGGTCTGGTTCGGTTCGACTCCATACCCCTGATAAAGACATCCCCCCAGATTGAACTGCGCCTCCGCGTGGCCCTGCTCCGCCGCCTTTCGATACCAGTTCACCCCATCGATCTGTTTCTTGGGAACCCCCAGGCCGAAAAAGTAGCAGTTCCCCAGCTGAAACTGCGCATCCTCATCCCCGCCCTCCGCCCGGGCCCGCAACTCCTCACTGTAGGCCCCCCTTGGCGAAGACGACTGCGCCAGGGAAATCGATCCGGTCAGACCGTAAAAAAGGGCAAGGAATATGCTGGCAACCCTCGCTTCCCTTGTTTGGAATGACTTCATGAATAAAATCCTACTCTGTCTCGCCATCGTCGGACTCACTCTTGCCGCAGTTCAGGCCCAAGATCGGGACGAAGACCGGGACAACGACCGCTCCAGCGAGTTGACCCCGACCGCCCCCCGTAAGGTCACCATGGCCAATCCCCAAAAGCCCACTTGGCAGGCTGAGCCGCACGGAAAATAAGATTTTCTTAGGGCCGCTTTAACGGCGGCTTGGGCATCTTGCCCGCACGAAGAGCTTCCAGCGTCGCCGCATCGGTCATCCGTTCGGTGTTCAGAGTCCACATCTCGAGAATCATCTTGGAGGGCCGGTCGGCACTGTCTCCCAGTTGGGCCTGCTCCCGCGCCTTTTGCACCGCTGCCTCGGGCTCCATGCCCGCGGCCTTGAGATCCGCCAAAGCGGCCAGGCCTTTCCGGAACCTTTCGGTTTGATCCCCCTCGGCGTCAGGATTGACCGCCGCCGCCACCAACTTGAGCAGCCCGTCCTGATCCACCCCTTGGGCCTGAAGATTCAGTTGGAAACCAAACATTGCCAATGCCAGCAGGATATATTTCATATCCTTACCCTAGAATCTATCGGTCATCGGTCGAGCCCTCATCTCAGACTAAACCTAAAAGAAAACGAAAACTCGCCCTCGGCTGCTTTTTGGCATCTTATGTGAATCCGTGAACCCCCTTCGCCCTGGCCCCAAACTGACCGACTTCCCCGGCTTGATCCGCTCGACCCCCGATATGTTCCGGGACCTGCTCGCCCGCCGTTATCGCCAGTGGCCCGCCGGCACTCTGGCCGGGGGCTTTCTGGGATTCCTTTACCTGATCAATCCCCTCGACCTGATCCCCGAAGCCCTTCCCGGCATTGGCGTGATCGACGATGCCCTGATGCTGGGGGTTTTCCTCGCCTTCCTCTCCCGCGACGTTAAAAAGTATCTCTCTTGGAAACAAACTCGTGAAACGCAAAAAGAACTCCCCCGCTCCTAGCGCGATCCCCAACTGGATGCTCTACTCTAGCGTGGGTCTGATCCTTTCGCTCGGTGCCCTAAAGATCGTCTTGGGCCTGGCTCGGCTTTACCGCTGATCCACCGGCGGATGTTTACCGCCCTTCTCCTCACCCTTCTCACGGCCGGACTGCTTTCCGTCGCCGTCCGGTGGAAACCCATTCTGCTCACCCCGGCCTGCGACTCCCTTGCCCTGATCCTCGTCCTAAACAAGCTCGTCAGCCTCGGCCACTTTGCCACCCACGAAGAGGAGCCGTGGCACGAACTGCTGCCCCTGCATCTTTGCGACTGGGCAACGTTTACCGGGGTCATCGCCCTCCTCACTCGCCGCCCTCTCGCTTTTGAACTCACCTGGTTCTGGGCCTTGGCCGGCACCACCCAGGCACTCGCCACCCCAGACTTGGCCGTCCGCCCCCCGGAGCTTTCTTGGTACACTTTTTATCTTTCTCATGGCGGCGTGGTGGCCACCGCTCTGCTGCTGACGTGGGGAGCCGGGCTTCGCACCCGCCCATGGGCCGCCTTACGGATCTTCGCCTGGTCCCAGTTCTACATGGCCACAGTCCTCGGTCTAAACGCACTTCTCGGGACGAACTACGGCTATCTCTGCGCCAAACCGGAAAATCCGTCCCTCCTCGATCATCTCGGACCCTGGCCTTGGTATCTTCTCTCCCTGGAGGGCCTGGCCCTCGCCCTCTTCCTGCTTCTCGACCTTCCCTTCCGCCTGACTGACCGCCGAATCAATCCATCTCCAGCCAGTCGCTGATCGGCTGAAAATCCGCGTCGCGGAAAACCACTTCGGTCTTTTGATGCGGGACGGGCTCTAGGGAATGAATCACCCAGGCAGTTTGGCCGTCCTTTTTCCCCCGGATCACAATCTTTAAAGTCCCCGGAGCGGCTTGGGCGAGCTTGCCGGTCACGGCAATGGGAGCGACATCCGCATCCAGTGGAATCCGCATACAAAGAAACGCGTCAGGGATCGCATTCACGTCCTCCTCAAACGGTCCCTTGGCCAGGGCTTCGCGATCCTTCAACTCCTTCAGCCTCGCCTCGTAATCCTGGATCTCCTTTTGGATCACCTGCGCATCGCCGCGGAACTTGTCCAGCTCCTGAGCCTGAATCTTCACCCGCTCCTGCTTCGTGTCCAGACTGGTCGCCGCCGGACTGCGCAACTGCTTGGCTCGCGTGCCGAGCCCTTTGTAGCGGGAGTTCCAGTCCTTTTCGAATTCGTGCCAGTCCTTGAGCTTCCGCTCGATCCAGCCGAACTGTTCCGGGAGCTTGATGCTGGGCGGGGCCCGGTAGAGCGCCAGGCGGAACTCGTTCGCCGCGATCTCCGGTTGTTGTAAATCCTGATCCTCCTCCGGGTGGTAAAAAAGGCCAAGCGCCCGCCCCCGATCCTCCACCTCATCCAGAAAGACTTTTCGCCGGTCGTCGAACTCCTGATCCAACACCCCCGCCTCCTCCAGCCACAACTTGCTCACCGAGGTTCGATAGTCCTCATATACCTTTTTGGCCTGGCTGCTCTCTTCTCCCAGGGCCGCCTGCACCATCCGCACCTTTTCCGCTGTGCCCGCCGCGTCCGCCTTGGCCAACACCAGCGTCCTCTCGATTTCCCGGATTTGCGGACGGAGCGGCGCCAACCTTCTTCCGTAGTCTCGACGCAAGCCCGCCAACCGCTCCGAGAAATCGTAAAGGACCAACACCTCCGGCTTGTCCCCCAACCGGATGTCGTTGAGTTCCACCCGGACCCGCACCACCGTCTTTCGCCACTCGGTCCAGGCCCCATACAGGATCATGCCCCCAATGGCCGCCGCGACCCCGATCCACACCTTCCGATCCCACCCGCGCGCTGACTCCACCAACCCTTTTCCCAAGTCCCCCAAAATCCGACCTGCGCCTACCCGCTCCTGTTCCTTCCCGGCCTCGAGGGCGGGTTCGGCCGCTGGTTTTCGCGCCAACAGCCGGCGCCGGACCCGCGGTTTATCTTCCTCGACCCGGGTAACCTTGAGCCGGAGCTTTTTCTTGGCGGTATCGGCCTCCCCGCCCGCCGGAGGCGGAGCGTTTTCCTCGGCCATCGTCAGCGCTCTTCCGGATAACTGCCCAGCACGCGCAGATCCTGGGTCTGTTTCCGCAGGGCGACCAAGGCCCGCTGGAACTCCGGACGATCCGCATGCCCACGCACGTCCACAAAGAACACATACTCCCACGGCTTCCCCGGGGCCGGCCGCGACTCCACCTTGAGCAGATTCAACTTCCGGCCGGAGAAAATTCCGAGAGCCCGGTGCAAGGCCCCGGCCCGGTGGGGCAGACTGAACACCAGACTGGTCCGGTCCTTACCTGTGGCCGGAACCGGATCCTGCCCCAACACCAAAAATCTCGTCGTGTTGCCCACGCGATCCTGCACGTCCTTTTGCCGGATCTTCAACCGGTACAGGCTGGCCGCCAGCGGGCTCGCCAAAGCCGCCGCGCCGTTTTCCTTGGCCGCCCTCTTGGCCCCTTCCGCCGTGCTGGCCACCTCCACCAAGCGGGCCTCCGGATAATGGGTGGCCAACCAGTGCCGGCACTGGGCCAACGCCTGGGGATGACTGTAAACCACGCGGATCGGCCCCTGC
>JBEANM010000107.1:0-6130 GCA_041165425.1 Verrucomicrobiota bacterium | reverse complement strand
GCGCGATCGGGGCGATGCAGGAGCGCTGCCGCACCTTGTTTGACGAGGCCTCGCAAAAACTGGCCGGATCTCATCTTGCCGCGGACGAGCAGAACTCGATTGCCCAGGCCATCGCCTGGGTCCGTCAGTCCGTCCGGACCGCCTAGTCCGTTGCGCGCGGTTTCCCCGAGCGATCTGGCCCGCTCCCACGCGGCCGCACGCGCGGTGACCCGCGAACACGCCCGCACCTTTTATTTCGCCTCCCATGTGTTGGGTCCATCCGTGCAGCGGGACGCCTATGCGGTGTACGCCTGCTGCCGTTCGATCGACGATGCGGTGGATCGGGCCGCCGCCCGGGGCGAAGCGGTCCGGCCGGAGGTGGCGGGGGAAATTCTGGCGCGGGCCTTTGGAGCCGGAGGGGATCGCCCCGGGGAGGAGTGGATGCCGGCCTTCCGCGACACCGCCGCCCGGAAAAAAATCCGGCGGAAATGGTTTGAGGATCTGGCCATCGGGGTGGCGGGGGATGCCGGGCCGGTGGATTTGCAAAATTGGGAAGAGTTGGAACTGTACTGCGCCGGAACGGTGGGACTGATGATGATGCGGGTCTTCGGATTGGAGGATGAGTCGGCTGAGCCCCGGGCGCTGGATCTCGGCCGGGGCATGCAGCTCACCAATATTCTTCGCGATGTGGCGGAGGACGCCGCCGCGGGCCGGATCTATCTTCCCGCCCAGGAGCGGGAGGCTTACGGAGTGAGGCGCGAGGATCTGCTGGCGGGGCGTCCTTCCGGCCGGTGGAAGGAGTTCATGCGGTTTCAGGTGGAAAGGGCCCGGGAACAGTACCGGGCTGCGGAGCCGGGCATCAGCCAGTTGGCGGCCGGCGGTCCACGGTTGGCGACCTGGTTGATGCGGGAACTGTATGCGGGAATTTTGGATCCGATCGAGGCGTCCGACTACGACGTCTTCGCGCGGCGCCATGCGCTCACCCTTGGGCAAAAAATTCGGCGAGGAGCCGGGGTGGTGATCCGGCGGGCCGGGGGATTCGCCTGATCAGATCCCGTGCGAGATGCGGGCGGCGAGGAACAGCCCGAGCATAATCGCCAAGGTGATGGCGGGCCGGGCATCGGGCTTGCCGGACGGCTCGGCATGGATGGGCGTGATCCAGGCCATCATGGCGCTGAAAATAAACCAGGAGAAATAGTTCTGCGGCGGGACAACGTTGCCCTCCCAGATCCAGTAACCGCGGATCGCATACGCGAAGGGCTCCATCAGGTAGTCGAAAAACAGGGCAAAGGCCCCGGTGGCGATGGCGAGCGGGGCGCGGGTGGCTCCGTGCCAGTACTGGCTGAAAGTGAGATTGGCACCCGCCACCACGGCAAACCAGGCCAGCGGGATAGCCAAAGGCAGAACCCCGCCGATTCTGGGTCCAAAGGCGTCCGTGTAGGTGTAGCTCCCGAAGGGGATACCGCTGAGGGTGCCGACCGTTTCAAGAATTCCAGAGGCCACCAGGATGACGATGGCGGTCCAACGGGCTTTTTTCAGCCCCAGCCGATCGACGGCGGAGAAATAGACATGACTGGAGGCCAGGAGCATGGAGACGAAATCCCCGTTCCGCAGACAGAAAGCCACGAAGGAAGTCAGCCAAACAGGAAGGGGGAGCGACTCGGCCCAGGCCGGGGTCAGGCGGAAGGTCACGGCCAACAGGCCAATACCCGCCCAGATGAGGAAAAATTTCCAAAGGGCCTCGCGAACACGTCCGGGGATCACCCCTTGAGGTAAGGGCAGGCCTGCACGCGAGACAAGCCGGGTCGGCGTTGACTCGACTCCCCGGGGAGAGGAGAAAGGGAGATGCGTCCCATGCGGAAAATTCTGGGCATCCCCATGACGGGGTGGCTTTGCGCCGGGGGTAGCGGCCTGATCCTGACGTTGGGCTTCGCGCCTTTCTCTCAGCCTGTCGCCGGTTGGGTGGGGTTGATTCCACTGGCCTACTACGGGCAACGGCAACGGCCGGAGCCACGGGAAGCCTTCCTCCTGGGTTGGTTTTTCGGCTTCAGCCACTTCCTGACTAGCCTCAGCTGGCTCCAAACCGTGACCGTGGCTGGTTGGGCTGTGTTGAGTGCTTATCTCGCAATCTATCCGGCGCTGTGGTTTGTGCTTTGGGTGAGGTTGGCCGGGCGAAACCCCGACATGATGAGCAGCTGGGGTAATATTCGCCACGCCTTGACCGGAGCCTCGGCTTGGGCGGTCACCGAGTGGCTGCGTGGGGTGGTGATGAGCGGGTTCGGGTGGAACTCACTGGGGGTTTCCCAGGCGGAGCTTTTGCTAATCGCCCAAATCGCGGACTTGGGGGGCGTGCTCCTCGTTTCCTGGGTCGTGGCTTTTGCGGGGCTGACGCTGGCCCTGACCGCCCGCCGCTTTGAATTGGAAATCCGTGGATCGCAAAAGTGGAGGCCTCGTTGGGACTTCACGATGGGCGTGGTCGTGGTGGGGTGTTCCATGGTCTACGGGGCACGGATGTTGCTCCGTCCCTTGCCGGAGCCGGTTGTCACGATGCGCTACGCCGCCATCCAACCGGCGGTGCCACAAGATCCCTGGCGTTCGGCCAAGGTGGCGCGGGTGGCAGAGGAGTTGCGAAAGTGGAGTGAGCTCGCGCTCATCGGAGGTGGGCCGGTGGATCTGCTGGTCTGGCCCGAGAGTTTGGCCGGCACCGGCTGGCGGGAGGAGCCGGAGTTGCAGGCGGCGATCCAGTCAGCCCGGCGCATGGGCGCGCGGGCCCTGTTGACCGGTTCCTTGGATATCCGGGGACCGGACACCTTGAATTGCGCCGTACTGTTCCAAGGCGCGGAGGGGGGAGCCCCGCAGGTTTATGACAAAACCCACCTCGTGGTGATGGGGGAATATGTGCCCCTGGCAGACTTTTTTCCGTGGCTCCGGAAACTGGTTCCGCCCGGTGGGGATCTCACGGCGGGAAACCGTCCGGGGTTGTTAACCCTGGACTCTCCCGGTATTCGCATGGCGCCGCTGATCTGTTTTGAGGACACCGTTCCGCGGGTGGTGCGGCGCGCCGCGCAAAACCTCCCGCATTTGCTCGTGAATCTGACCAACGATGCTTGGTTTGGGGCTTCGGCCGGATCCCGCCAGCACTTGGAAAACGCGAGGCTCCGCGCGGTGGAATGCCGGCTGCCGCTTTTGCGGGCGACAAACGACGGGGTCACTGCCTTGGTCAATTCCCGCGGGGTGATCACCGCGCGGGTCATGGATCCGGCAACCGGCTCGATCCGGGATCCGGGTTTTCTGGCGGGAGAGTTGGAAGTGGCGGAGCCTCGGGCCACTTTTTATGTGCGGTGGGGGGAGTGGCCGGTCTGGATTTCCTTGGCGGCGGTTGGGTTGGGGCTCTGGTCCCGGCGGGAACCCGCTTGAGCCAAGGCTTCGGGCGGGGCATTCTTTCTCCTTCATGAGCCTTCCGGCTGAGACCATCGATTTAGCCTCCGTGGACTCCCGCTTGCGGGAGTTGCGGAGGTTTCTTTGACCCGGCCAAGCTTGAAACCCAGCTGAAGGAGCTCGACGGCCGGATGGCCGCCCCCGATTTCTGGAACGACACCAGCAAGGCGCAGAAAGTTTCCGCCGAGGCCACCGCCCTCCGTCGGAAGCTGGAGCAGATGCGGGAGCTGGAAAAACGAATCGGCGATCTTCCGGTTCACCAGGAGTTGGCGGAGGAGGACGGCTCGGAGGCGGCCCGCAAGGAGTTTGCCGAGGAAATCAAGCAGGCCCTGGCCCAACTCGACCAAGCGGAGGTGCAGTTCATCCTTTCCCAGCCCGACGACCGCAGAAACGCGATCCTCAGTCTGAATGCCGGGGCGGGTGGCACGGAGGCGTGCGACTGGGCCAACATCCTTCTCCGGATGTACCAACGCTGGGCGGAGCGGCGGGGTTACAAGGTGGAGATGCTCGACATCCTTTCCGGGGAGGAAGCCGGGATCAAAAACGCCATGCTCCGCATCATCGGGGAAAATGCGTACGGGTATCTCAAGCCCGAACGCGGCGTGCACCGGTTGGTACGGATTTCACCCTTCAATGCTCAAGGGAAACGGCAGACCTCGTTTGCCTCGGCTGAGATCGTGCCCGAACCCGACGAGGAGCAGGAGATTGCCATCCCGGAAAAGGATATCCGCGTGGACGTTTTTCGGGCCGGCGGTCACGGAGGGCAGGGGGTAAACACGACCGATTCGGCCGTTCGCATCACCCATTTTCCCACCGGGCTGGTGGTGACTTGCCAAAATGAGCGCTCCCAGATCAAAAACCGGGCCACGGCCATGAAGGTGCTGGCGGCGCGGGTGCGTCAACTGGAGATCGATAAAAAGAAAGCCGAGCAGGAGCAGAGTTACGCGGCCAAGGGGCAAATCGGCTGGGGTCACCAGATTCGCTCCTATGTCCTGCAGCCGTACCAAATGGTGAAGGATCTGCGTACCGGAGAGCAGACAAGCGACGTGCAGGCGGTGCTGGACGGGGAGATCGACGCATTTCTGAACGCCTTCTTAAAAGGCAAGAAGCGGTCCCAAAAGGGAGGCGCTGCAAAGAAACGAGTACCGGGGATTCCGCAGTCAGCTGTTTCAGCCCGGAACCGTCACCGTGATCGCGGAGTGCAAAGCGGCCTCCCCGACAGCCGGGACGATTGCAACCCAGTACGACCCGGTGGCCCAAGCGAAGCTGTATGAGAAGGGGGGGGCGGGGGCGATCTCCGTTCTGACCGACCGGGAGTATTTTCGGGGCTGTCTCGACGACATGCAAAATGTCCGGTCCAGCGTGCGGGTACCCGTACTGCGGAAGGATTTCATCCTGACCGAGGCGCAGGTGTATGAAAGTGTCGCGGCGGGGGCGGATGCTTTCCTGTTGATCGTGGCGGCACTCCAGGACGCGGAGTTAAAGGGGCTCTACGATTTGGGGCGGGGCCTGGGGGCGGATGTTCTGGTTGAGGTGCACGATATGGCGGAGATGGATCGGGCGCTGGAAATTGAGGCGGACATCATTGGCGTCAATAATCGGAACCTCACCTTTGCGGTGGACTTGAAAACCACGGAGGAGCTGGCCCCGGAAATTCCGGCGGACTGTTTGGGGATCAGTGAGAGCGGGATTCGGACGAAAGAGGACGTGAAATTCGTTACCGATCAGGGAATTCATTGTCTCCTCGTGGGAGAATCGTTGATGAAGAACCCTGATCCCGCAGCGGCGTTGCGGGGCTTGAAGGAATAGGGCGGGAGGCCGCCCTGTCTTTCGGTCGGTAAGTGGGGTGAGATTTAAGCTCGAAAAAGGCGGTGTAGGGACACGCCGCCCTACCAAAATTTTCTCTTTTAGGTTAGCGTCCGGCATGGCCCGAACGGTTGCCCTGCTTTTGGTGCTGCTTGGGTCGGTTTTTGCCCGGGCTCAGGAAACCAACCGGCCCGTCTTTCGCTTGGGCATCGACGTCCTGGCTGACGGTGGCTTCCGGGAGCTCAAGGGCAAGCGGGTGGGGTTGGTGACAAATCCCTCGGGGGTGGATGGCCAAGGGGTGCCGAGCTGGAAGCGGTTTCGTGAATCTCCGGAAGTTAACCTGGTGGCTTTCTATGGGCCAGAGCACGGCGTCTTCGGGAAAGTGGGGGCAGGGAAGCACGTTACTGGGGAACGACACGGAGAAGATGAAAACAACGACGGCAAGATTTCCAAGGATGAGGAGACGGGGATCAAAGTCTACTCCCTGTACGGGAAAACCAGGAAGCCCACCCCAGCGATGATGGAAGGGGTGGATGTGATCGCGTATGACCTGCAGGACGTGGGCTGCCGGTCCTACACCTATATCAGCACCCTCGGGTTAGTGATGGAGGCGGCGGCGGAGCACGACGTTGAGGTGATGGTGCTGGATCGGCCCAACCCGCTGGGCGCAAAGCGCGTCGAGGGACCGAGGCCCCAGGGTCCCGATGTGATCCCGTCCTTCATCGGTCAGTTTGACGTTCCGTATGTCTACGGTCTCACCGTTGGGGAGATTGCGAAGTGGATCAACGCCAAACATCTCAAGCAACCCTGCCGGTTGTCGGTGATTCCGATGAAAGGCTGGGCCCAGGACATGGTGTGGGAGGATACGGGTCTGAAGTGGGTGCCCACCTCGCCCAACATTGCGCAA
>JBEANM010000106.1:0-4713 GCA_041165425.1 Verrucomicrobiota bacterium | reverse complement strand
GGATTATCGGCCAAGGCGGAGGAGTCGCCCTTGAGTGCGGCGGAGGAGCGGCGGATGTTGTCCCACCAAGTGCAGGAGCTGAAAAATGACCGGAAAGCGGGGGAAGGACGGGATGGGTTGCTGGTGTTGAAGGAGGTGCCAAAGGATCCGACGTATGCGGATTATGCGAAGTCGGTCGTGGCCAAGGAGAATTCGGCTCGGGAGAAGCTGTTTACGGAGAAGGCGGAGGTGGAGGGGAAGGGCGAAGGAGTATGCGCAGGAGTTTGCCGAACGGGCCCGGGAGGCGAGTTACCCCGGGGAATGGGTTCAGACGGACGAGGGGAAGTGGAAGAAGAAGTAAATGTTTCGTTTACGTTTAGGTTTAGGTTTACGGATGGATTTGAAAGTGAGCGGCCTCGTAAAGGTAAACGTAATCGTAAACGAACGATTCATAGAACGAGGAATGAAGGCTTGAAAATAGACGAGAGGGATCTCGTGGAAGAGTTTTCGCGGTCGGGGGGGCGGGAAGGTGGAGACGAGGGTGGTGTTGCGGCATGTGCCGACGGGCATCCGGGTTGTGGCGCAGGAGGAGCGGACGAGGGAGGCGAACCGGCTGCGGGCGCGGGAGCGGCTGGTGGAGGCGCTGGCGTTACGGGAGCGGCGGGCGCGTTTGCGGGCGGAGGCAGAGCGGTCGAAGGAGCGGAGTCGGAGGGCAAAACGTAGCCGAGCGACGAAGCGGGAGATGGCGGATGCAAAGCGCCGAAGATCCAAGATCAAAGAGGGGAGAAAAAATTGGGACAGGCGGGAGGATTAGGTGGAAGCATGAGCAAAGGAAAAGCCTGTTGGGTGTACGTGTTGCAGTGTGGAGATGGGTCGTATTACACGGGATGGACGAATGATTTGGCCAAGAGGGTGAGGTCGCACCAGTCGGGCAAGGGGGGGAAGTATACGCGGAGCCGGCGACCGGTGCGGTTGATCAAAAAGTGGCGGGCGCGTGATCGGAGCGCGGCGATGAGGAGGGAGGCGTTGTTTAAGTCATTGAGCCGGAAGGATAAATGTAAGGCTCTCGGGCTTCCTTATTAGAGTTTCAAGGGCTCGTTAACGTGAATCGTTAACGTTCACGGAAAGCCCAGCCCTAGGAGTCAAAAAATATTTTTTAAAGACCGCATCCTTTTCCGTTTTTCGAAGTCTAATCCTATATGAAGACAAACATTAGAAATTACCGGGGCGGGGTGACCTTGGGTCTGCTCGCCATTTCCCTCCTCAACCTTAGCCCCCGTCTGTTGGCGCAAGCGTGCCAGGACGGGGAAAAGATGAACCGCTGGGAGAAGCGGTTTGATGCCAACCAGGATGGAAAGCTGGATGCCCAGGAGACGGCGGCCAAAGAGGCGGCCCGGAAGCAGGCGTTCCAGCGCCTGCAGGGTCAGTACGACAAGGATGGGGATGGCAAGTTGAGCGAAAGCGAGAAGGCCGAGCGTCGGGCGGCGATGGAGACCAAACGGAAGGAGATGATCGCCAAGTTCGACAAGGACGGGGATGGGCGGCTCAGTCCCGAGGAGCGGCAGGCGGCCAAAGCGGCAAAGAAGGCGCAAAAGGAAGCGGGACAGACCAAGAAAGGATAAGGAAATCGGCAGGGCGGCCTGGAGGATGGGTCGCCCTGCCGGGTTTCGGTGAAAAGCGGGAAGGGGAAGGCGGGAAGATTATTTTTTGAGGAATTTGGAGAAGATGTTGCCCTTGGCGGGAGCGGCGGTGGGGGGCGGAACAGCGCCGGCCGGTTTGGGGAAAGTGCCGGGTTTGGGAGCACTAACAGGAGCGGGGCCGGGGACCTTGCCGAGGGCGGGAAGAGGAAGAGCGGATTTTTGGGCGTTGGCGGGTACGGCGAGGGGGGAGAGGGTGGTGGATGAGGTGGGGCGGGGGGCGGTGACCGGGATTCCTGCAGGCATGGGAGTAGGGGTTGTGCCGGTAGTCGCGATGCCGGGCTTGGGAGTGGGGTTAAGACTGATTTTTTCCGCGTGTAGGGCGGCGGTGGCGGGGGCTGGGGCGGGCATGCTGGTGGGACGGGATTTTTCGAGAGAGACGATCAGTCTCTCCATGGTGCCACTCAGCTTTTCCAGCTTTTGGCTGAGCTGGGAGGCCCACAATGGCTCCGCCGTGGCAGCGGATGATGTGGGAGAGGTCGCTACCGCCGTTTGGGAGACCGGTGTGGTACTAGCGGCGGGCTGAGGAGTTGCCGCGGGCGCGGGCGAGGTGGCGGCGGCGGGCTGGGCAGGCTTAAGGGTGGAGTAGGCAACCCACTCCGTTCCGCCCTCCATCACAACAAGGGTGGCGTCCGTGACTGTCCCAGCGGCTTTAAGGGCCAGGAGGCCGGCCAGGGCGATCGGGCCGGCAGCCTGATTTTGGGCGTCGACGTAGTAGTAACGTGCTTCGCTGCTCACCGGGAACAAGTTTGGCGAGAGCCGGGATCGTTGGCCAGTCCCGACGAGGCAAGTGCTGACAGGTAGTCGTGAGCTTTGCGGTAACTTTTTGATTCGAGAAAGTGGCTAAGCCGGGGATCCACATGGGGGGAGAGTTCCGTGGAGAGGGAGTCGAGAGCAATCATAGAATCCTTCAATTTTTCAGTCCAGGCGGCCTGCGTCGAGGCCGCCCCACCATGGCTGACAGCATCCAGGTAATGGGACAAGGCGGTATGGAGGCGGGATTCGGCAGGCGAAAGGGGCATAGGGAAAGATAGAAAGGGGCTCTGGGGCTGTCGAATGCTTGAGTCGGCGGGGTCAACGATTTAGGAAGGATAGATGGCAGAAACAAAAGGCAGGGTGGCGGTCCTATCCGGCGACGGAATCGGTCCGGAAGTTATGGAAGTTACCCTGAAGGTGGCCGAAGCGGTCGAAAACAGCCACGGGTTCAAGCTGGAGTGGAAGCAGGGACTGGTAGGGGGAGCGGCGATTGATGCCAAAGGCAAGGCCTTGCCGGAGGAGACGGTGGAGCTTTGCCGGTCATCCACGGCGGTGCTTTTCGGGAGTGTGGGCGGTCCGAAGTGGGAATCGCTCCCGGCGAACGAGCAGCCCGAGCGGGCGGCGCTTTTACCCCTGCGGAAAATCTTTGGTCTCTACGCGAATCTTCGCCCGGCGGTTCTCTATCCGGAACTGGTGGGCTGCTCGCCCCTGCGTCCGGATCGGGTGGCCGGGGGTTTTGATGTGCTGGTGGTGAGGGAATTGACCGGCGGGTTGTATTTCGGGCAACCCAAGGAGACGGTCAAAAAAGGTTCGGGTGAACGGGCCGTGGACACGATGGCTTACGAGACGCATGAGATTGAGCGGGTGACCGAGGTGGCGTTTCGGGCGGCGGCCGGAAGAAAAAAGAGGGTCACCTTGGTGGACAAGGCGAACGTGCTGGAAAGCAGCCTGCTCTGGCGAAAGACGGTCAAGGCTTTGGCCGCCAAGCACCCTAGTATCACGCTGGACTTTATCTACGTGGACAACGCGGCGATGCAGTTGGTGCGGGATCCGGGGCGTTTTGATGTGTTGCTTTGTGAGAACCTGTTCGGGGACATCTTGAGTGACGAAGCGGCGGCGGTGGCTGGATCGCTGGGCATGTTGCCGAGTGCCTCCCTGGGTCAGGGAAGTTTTGGTCTCTATGAGCCGGCCGGAGGTTCGGCCCCGGATATTGCGGGGAAAGGGGTGGCCAATCCCGTGGCCCAGATTTTGTCCCTGGCACTGATGCTGGAGATGAGTTTTGCGAATCGGCCGGCGGCAGAGTCGATCCGTGCCGCGGTGGCGGGGGCGATTCGAGAGGGGTGGCGGACGGCGGATATCGCGGCTCCGGGGGAGAAGAGTGTGGGGACCAGGGAAATGGCAGGGGAGATCGTGCGCAGGGTCGCCATCCAGGCGGGGAAGCGATAGAAAGGAAGGATGCCGTCGACCCTTTTTGAGCTGGTGCGGCTGGGCGGGCCCATTATGTGGGTCATTCTCGGGGCCAGCATTGTGGCCGTGGCGGTCTTTCTGGAGCGGGTGTACGAGTATCGGCGGATGGGGGTGCCGCTCGATCCGTTCCTGGATGGCATTCAAGCGCTGGTGAAAGAGAAGCGTTTTACGGAGGCTTTGGAGCGGTGCGACGAGGCGCATGGCCCGGCGGTACGGGTGGTGCAGGCGGCGCTGTTAAAACGGGATCTGCCGCTGGGGGATTTACGGGAGGCCTTGCAGGAGGTGGCGCAACTCCAGGTGCCGCGATTGGAGAAGAATCTCTCGATCCTCGCCACGGTAGGTTACATCTCGCCGTTGTTGGGGCTCCTGGGAACGGTGACGGGGATGATCAACGTGTTCCAGACGGTGAATCAGGCGCGGGGAACTGTGCCGGTCGGGGAATTGGCGGGGGGGATCTGGGAGGCGCTGTTGACGACGGCGGCGGGGCTGGTGGTGGCGATTCCGGTTTATGTGGCCTACAACTTCCTCGTCTCGCGGATGAACGGGGCGGTCCAGGATATGGAGCGGGCGGGAATTGAGATGATCCAGATCCTCAAGGAGGGTGGCCGGACGCGGTCGACCGCAGTGGCGACCCCGGTGACCACGGAGCTGCGGACGGAGAAGCCGCCAGCATGAAGGTGAGGACGAGCGCCCGGATCCTACGGGGGCCGCTCGACGTGGCTCCGTTGGTGGATGTGATCCTGCTCCTCCTGATCTTTTTCCTGCTGACCTCCAGTTTTGTCTTTCAACCGGGGATCGTGGTGGATCCTCCCTC
>JBEANM010000105.1:0-4287 GCA_041165425.1 Verrucomicrobiota bacterium | reverse complement strand
CCGGTCATCCACACCCTGACCGTCCATGCCGGGGTTTTTGGTCATCCCAGCAACCTTCAATTTTATCTTATGACGGGTAGCCTCTCCGCCTTTTTGGATAACGCCCCAACCTATCTCACGTTCCTCACGCTGGCCCTGACCCTGCATCAACCGCCCCTCCACCTGCTGGATCCCAAAGATGTGGCGCTCTTCGCCGTCCAAGATCCCCATACCTTGGCCGCGATCTCTTTGGGTGCGGTCTTTTTTGGTGCCTGCACCTACATCGGCAACGGCCCCAACCTGCTGGTGAAATCCATCGCCGATGCCGCAAAAATTCATACGCCATCTTTCTTTGGCTATATCTTTCGCTACACCGTGCCGATTCTTCTTCCGATCTTGCTACTTGCCGGCTGGTTTTTCATTCGCTGATTTCCCCCCTTCCCCGCCCTTCGGTTTCCGCTTTTAATCTTTCTTTCCTATGAGTTTCCCGCGCGCCGCCGGCATCCTACTTCATCCCACGTCCCTTCCGGGTAGGTACGGGCTCGGCGAAATTGGACCGGAAGCACACCGCTGGCTAGCCCACCTCCACGGAATGTCCCAGCGCCTTTGGCAGGTTTTACCCCTCGGCCCCACCGGCTATGCGGACTCTCCGTATCAAACTCTTTCCACCTTTGCCGGAAATCCGATGTTGATCTCTTTTGACGCGCTCCTGGAAGAAGGACTCCTTTTGGAGGCAGACCTCAAGGGTTTCCCGTCCTTTCCCCAGGAGTGGGTGGATTATGGTCCGGTGATCGAGGCGCGGGTCCCCGTCCTCGAAAAGGCGGCCCGCTCCTTTGCCCGCCGCGCCTCAGCCCAGCTTAAGTCCGGGCTGACCAAGTTTGAGGAAGAAAATCATTTCTGGCTGGAGGACTACGCCCTCTTCACCACACTAAAAAAGCACCACGGCAACGGCCCTTGGGTCAATTGGCCGGCACCCCTTGTACGCCGCGAGGCCCAAGCCTTGCAGGCCGCCCGCAAAGAGCACGCTACCGAAATTCGCCACGCCAAGATTCTCCAGTTCCTTTTCTTTCATCAGTGGGATGCCCTCCGTCGGGAAGCCAAAGGACGCGGAATCTCTATCATCGGGGATGTGCCGATTTTTGTGGCCCATGACAGCGCTGACGTCTGGTGTCGCCCCGATCTCTTTTCCCTGCAACCCAATGGCCAACCCACCGTGGTGGCCGGGGTTCCTCCCGACTATTTCAGCGCTACCGGTCAGCGCTGGGGCAACCCTTTATACCGCCTGGATGCTCACGAAAACGAGGGATACGCCTGGTGGACATCCCGCCTCAAGGCCGCCTTTGCCCTTTATGATATCGTCCGGATTGATCACTTCCGTGGCTTTGCCGCCTACTGGGAAATTCCCGCGACCGAGGCGACGGCGATTAAAGGCCGCTGGGTTCCAGGGCCCGGACGGAGACTCTTTGATGCCGCCAAGAAAGCCCTGGGCAACATGCCGATCATCGCGGAAGACCTCGGGGTGATCACCCCGGACGTGGAGCAGTTGCGTGATGGATTAGGATATCCGGGCATGCGGATCCTCCAGTTTGCCTTTGGGGACGACCCCAAGGCGGCCGAATTCCGACCGGAGAGCTATCCGAAAGATTGCGTAGTTTATACTGGAACGCACGACAACGACACGACGGTGGGTTGGTATCGTAGCGAGCCCGGCAAAGACTCCACCCGCACGGCGGAACAGATCGAACGGGAGCGCCATACGGTCCGGACCTATTTGCATTGCGACGGCTCCCAGATTCACTGGGATCTGATCGCCCTCGCCCTGCGTTCCCACGCCAACACCGCCCTCTATCCGATGCAGGATGTGCTCGGAATGGGTTCCGCCGCCCGCATGAATGTGCCGGGGCGGGAAGGCGGCAACTGGGCGTGGCGGTTCCGCTGGGAGCAGTTAACGCCGGAGATTGAGCAGCGTCTTGGGCGACTTACCCGCGAAACGAATCGGGCCTGAGCGCCGTTACTTAATCCAGCTGGGATCGTGGACCACAAACTGGAGCTTACCCTTAAACAGGCCCAGCTCCCCGATAAACTGGAACTTTTTTCCCTTTTCTTTGAGGCGGAGCGCATCCCGCAGATTTTTATCAAAAGAGTGAAGGGCGTAGGGCTGCCCATCTACCTCCACCTCCAGCGGTCGTACCTTGGAGAGAGTACTCTCCACTAAAAAAATCTCCCCCATCGCCTGGGCTATCGCGTCCGGGCTTGCCCCCTTTAACACCGAAGCGGAGCGCAATTTGGATCGATCCAGCTTGTCGAAAGCCAACTTAAGCGGCTCCTTGGGAGACTGCACCCCGCCGGCGGGATTGACCAAGGTTCGGGCCTCTGGCGTGGCTAGGGTTTTGAATTTTGCGACCACGGGAAAGTGGTCACTGGTGCCATAACCCGAACCATAATTGGTCCAGCGCCAGGGAAGGCCCAGCGGCGGTTGCCGATTCACGCCGTCGACAAAAACCTGCCCAAACGTTCCGTCTACATACTCCACATCTTTGCCATCCAACAGTCCACGCGTTACCAGCATTTGCATGAGGGTTCCCCATTCGCCGCTATATTCGTCGGAATAGCGCTCCTCCAGGGGCTTTTCATACCAAAGATTGTAGAGAATCGGCCCATCTGCTTTACCCATGGCGACCTTGTCTCCCTGGGAGCCCAAGACGTCCTGCACCCCGGTCTTGGGCATAAAAGGATATCGCTGGCCCTGATTGTAATGGGAGTTGAGATCGCCGGCCACAACCACCTCGGCAGAGGGATTCTGGGCAAGGATCTCATCCAGCCGCTTCCGCACTGTTTCCGCATTTCCGAGTCTCTGGTTTTCGGCAGCCGGGTTTCCGGCCTGGCTTTTCCAGTGATTCACCAGGACCACCAGCGATTTTCCGCCCAGATCGATCTTGGCCTCGAGCACTCCCCGCGCCGCCGGAGTTTCGTGAGTCACATGCTCCAGAATGGGAAGGCGGCTCAGCACCACGTTTTTCTGGGCGATATTATCGCGACCGGAGGGGTCCGGATAATCCCTTCCCACGGCCGGCCGGTAGCCTTTCATGCCCAGATCCTCCAGATATTTGATCAGCCATGCTTCGGCCGGTAACCCGCGGAGTTCGTCGTTCAGTTCCGTTGTCAGCATCTTTTCCGCGGTGGTGCCCGCGTGTTTCGCTAAAAATTCATCATAGTTGTCCACCCTGCTCTCCGGGGTGAAATCGATTTCGATTTCATTTAGGAGCAAGATTTCGGGCCCCTGCCCCGCCTGCATCGATTGCAGGACCTTGCCAATGCCACGCAGCTTGCCCAGTAGTTTGGTCGGGCCGTAGCTATTAGGGTCATCGGGGATTTCTATGTAGTCGTCAAATTTTGCCACCCGATCAACGTCGAAAAGGTTCTCCACGTTATAGGTCATCACCAGGAAATCCTTGCCGGAAGCGTCCGCCGACTTCTCCTCGGCCTTAGTGATGACCGCAGCAAACGTTAGAGCCGCTAAAAAAACCCGGACCATCCTATTATTCATGCCCAAACATTACCCGCTGTATGGCCAACCCACGACATAATTCCCTCCCCTTGACGCTTCCTTTCTGCCTCATAAACTGATTGTTCAGTGACTGCTATGCGATTTCTAAGACATTTATTGATAGTGTTTTGCGTCTGTATTGCTTTCTCATCTTCGGCGATTTCCCAATCCGATTCCGGGGTGGATCTCCGTCCTAAAAAGGCGTGGTGGGGTCGTTGGGGCTATATCAATTCCGCCGGTAAATTTGTCCTCGAGCCCCAGTACGAAGAAGCTCTGCCCTTCTCTGACTTTCTGGCCCCCGTCAAGGTGGAGGGCAAATGGGGATACATCAACGGCGAGGGTAAATTCATCATCGAGCCCCGCTTTGAGGACGCCTACCTGTTCAGCGACCAGGCCGCCGCGGTGAAAGAGGGGGGTAAGTGGGGTTTTATCAACCGGTCGGGAAAGTTTCTGGTCGAACCCAAATACGAGAATGCCGCCGTCTTTCGACAGGGGTTGGCCGCGGTGAAGTGGGAAGGCAAATGGGGCTTCATCACTAAAACCGGGGAAATGACCATCCCGCCGCGCTTGGAGCAGGTTTACTTTTTTCAGGAAGACCGTTGCGGAGCTTTTGCAGACGGCAAATGGGGTTACATCGACCGCAAGGGCGAGTTTGTCATCCCACCCAAATATGACGAGGTGCTCGCCTTCTCAGAGGGGCTAGCCGCAGTCAACGTGGGCGGTAAGCGGGAGGGTGATAAATTTTCCGGAGGAGATTGGTA
>JBEANM010000104.1:0-4309 GCA_041165425.1 Verrucomicrobiota bacterium | reverse complement strand
TCGGCCACGCGGTCAGGATTCAGGCCGCCGATGCAAAAAACCGGGAGGGATACTTTGCCGGCGATTTCCTGGATTTTCTCCGGACCGATGGGGCGGTAGTCGGGTTTGGTGCCGGTGGCGTAGAGCGGGCCGAAACCGAGGTAGTCCGCGCCGACCGCTTGGCCGGCCAGAGCTTGGCAGGGAGAGTGAGTGGAGAGGCCAAGGAGCACCGAGGAGCCAAGTATCCGGCGGGCCTCTGGGATCCCGAGATCGTCCTGGCCGAGGTGGCAACCGGCGGCTCCGGACGGAACGACGAGATCCGGGTAGTCGTTGAGAATCAGTGGGAGACCAAGCTGGGCCAGAATCGGGGCAAGGATGCGGGCGTGCGTCAGGATTTCCTCTTTGGAAATGTTCTTGGCCCGGATTTGAAAAATACCGGCTCCCCCGGCGGCGAGTTGGCGCGCGAGGTTGGGCCAGCGGGCGGGCGGGGCGTAGGCGGCGTCGAGAATGGCGTAGAGCCGGGCTTTTTGGAGGGCGGAGCGAGCGACGCCGGGATCGAGGACCGGCGGCATGGGTCAGCGCTGGTTGGCTTCCACCTTTTTCTCAAAAAAGCGCTCGAGGAAGTGGGTGGAGTATTTGCCCCGGCGGAAATCCTGGTCGCGAACGATGCGCTGGCCGAGAGGGATAGTGGTTTTGACGCCACGGATGATGGTTTCGTCGAGAGCCCGTTGCAACCGGGCAATGGCCGTGGCACGGTCGGGACCGACCGCGATCAGTTTACCGATCATGGAGTCGTAAAACGGCGGGATGGAGTAGCCGCCGTACATGTGAGAATCCATCCGAATGCCGATGCCTCCGGGCGGGTAGTAAAGGCTGATGGTGCCGGGGCAGGGGCGGAAGTCGTTGGCGGGATCCTCGGCATTGATGCGGAACTCGATGGCGTGCCGCTGGGGCCGAAGGTTTTCGAATTCAGAGGGGATGCGTTCTCCGGCGGCGATCTTGATCTGCTCTTTTACCAGGTCGATTCCGTAGACCTCCTCGGTCACGGGGTGCTCCACCTGAATACGGGTGTTCATCTCGAGGAAGTAGTAGTTGCCGTGGGCGTCGACGAGGAACTCCATGGTGCCAGCGTTTTCGTAGTGAACCGCCTCGGCCAACTTGATGGCGGCACGACCCATCCGCTTGCGCAGGTCGTTATCAATGAGCGGGGAGGGGGCCTCCTCGAGGAGTTTTTGGTGGCGGCGTTGGATCGAGCAGTCGCGCTCGCCGAGGTGGACGATCTTGCCCCGCCTGTCGCCCAGGATCTGAAATTCGATGTGATGGGGCTCCTCAATGAATTTCTCGAGGTACACGTCAGGATTACCGAAGGCCTTTTCCGCTTCCATCCGGGCGGCGAGGAAACCCTTCACCAGGCTGACGTCGTTGTGGGCGGGGCGCATGCCTTTGCCGCCGCCGCCGGCCACGGCTTTAATCATCACGGGGTAGCCGATCTTTTTAGCGGCCTTGATGGCTTCTTGCTCGGTTTGGACGGGACCATCGCTGCCGGGCGGGATGGGGACGCCGGCCTTACGGGCGTTTTCCCGAGCGAGCGCCTTGTCGCCCATCCGGCGGATGGATTCCGGGGAGGGGCCGATGAAGCGGATATTGCAGGATTGGCAGACCTCGGCGAAGTGGGCGCTCTCGGAAAGGAATCCGTAGCCAGGGTGGATGGCATCGACGTCGCCGACCTCGGCGGCGGAGATGATGCGGTCGATCTTGAGATAGCTCTGCGGGCTAGGGCCAGGTCCGATACAGATGGCTTCGTCGGCGGCCTGAACGTGGAGGGAGTCGTGATCGGGCTCGGAATAGACGGCGAGGGTGCGGATCCCGAGGTCCTTGCAGGCGCGGATCACCCGGAGAGCGATTTCGCCGCGATTCGCAATGAGGACTTTATCAAACATGGCGGGGGGAGACCGGGAGGGGATACCTCCCGAGAGCCTCAGATGGGCTTGATACGGAAGAGTGGCTTGCCGAACTCCACCGGTTTGCCGTTCTCGGCGAGGATTTCGACGATCGTGCCTGACATCTCCGCCTTGATCTCGTTCATGACCTTCATGGCCTCGATGATGCAGACGACGGTCTCGGCATTGACCACCGTGCCGACCTCGACGTAGACGGGGGCGTCGGGGGCAGGGGAGGAGTAGAAGGTTCCGACCATGGGTGAGTTGATCGAGGGGAGGGTGGAAGGGGTGGGGGCGACCGGAGCCGGGGCTGCTTGTGGAACGGCCAAGGGAACGCCTGTGGCAACCGGGAGCGGAAGGACAGTGGGTGTAGGGATAAGTCCGGGGGAACTGGTCACCACCTGGGGTTCGCCATCGGGTCCCCGACGAATGCGGATCTTGGTGCCATCTTTCTCATATTCGAACTCCAAGAGTCCATTTTTTCGCATCAGATCGATGATTCCCTTGATCTCTTTAATATCCATAGGAGGGTGTAGAATAAGTAAACTCTGGCATCCAAATCAAAAACAAAATACTTTAATGTTAAAGCTTGTTAAATTATAGAGGCCTATGAGGTATCTCCTAGGTGCAAAGTGGGTGGGGTAAGAGGTGAGGAGGCTCTACGTGGCGAGGCCGGCGATACGGAGGCAGGCCACTTCGATGGCGAGGGTTTGATCCACATTGCGGGCTAGGGCTTGGCGGAGCTTTTCAAGGGATTCCACCTCCCGGACGATTTCGGGCCGCAGGTCACTCCCCGCCCTCTTCCAGGCTGATCGGACCAGATGGGAGATCACATCCTCCCGGACCCGAACCAGCTGGCCGGCCGAGGCGGCTGCTTGGACGGTTTCTTCTTCCTCCTCCCCTTCAGCTTCCTGTTGTTCTGCTTTTGCCTCCAGTTTTTGGCGGGCGGAAAGAAGAAAGGATTGGAGAAGGGTGGCTCGCCGATAAGCGGTGAGCGGGTCGGATGGGGCGGACTGTTCCCAGCCCTGAACCAACTCATCAATCCCCGGAATTGGTTCGGGATTCAGACTGGGGATGATGGGGAAGGTGAGACAGCGGGACCGCACCGTCGGCAACAGGCCTTCAGGGCGGTCCGAGGTCAGCAAAAGGAGGCTGTGGTCGGGGGGCTCCTCCAAGGTTTTAAGAAAGGCGTTGGCGGCTTCCGCCGGCGGGATGCACATCCGTTCGGCTTCCAAAATCAGGGCCACTTTGAGAGGAGCGCGGTGAGGTTTGCGGGAGAGGGAATGTTCCAGTTGCCGGATCTGGGCAATCGAAACGCGGCGGGATTTGGACTCGGGGCGAAGCAGGAAAAAATCAGGATGGCCTTCAAGATCAGCATCGAGAAGGTTGGCGGCCAGCCCGCGTCCAAGGGACTCAAGCTCCGCTGGGGGGGCTCCGGTCAGCAAATGCGCATGAGCCAGGCGACCTTCCTTGGCTGCGCCGGCGAAAATTTCCTCAACGCGGGAGGGCGGAAAAGGCACGGCGGAGTTCCTCCTGAATGCGGGCAAAGGTCTGTTCCCTAGTGCCGGAAGCGTCGATCAGCTTCACCCGCTGGGGCTGGTGCATGGCGAGTGCCCGATACCCTTCGGCCACGGCCTCGTAAAATTTGAGATCCAGATCCTCAAGACGGTCTTTCTGCCCCGCGGGGCGGGGGCGACGGAGGGCCCGGCTGCGGGCCTCGGAAGGATCCAGATCGAGCACCAGGGTGAGGTCGGGCTCATGCTTGGCGATGGCAAAGCGGTTGATGAAGGCGACCTCCTCCATGGGCAATCCCCGGGCGTACCCCTGATAGACGGTGGTGGAGTCGTGAAAACGGTCCGCCACCACCCATTCCCCCTGGGTCAGGGCCGGCAGGATCAGATGTCGGACCAGCTCCGCCCGGCTGGCGGCAAACAGCAATAGTTCCGTCTCCGGTTTCATGTGGTCTCCATCCGCATCGTGTTTGAGGAGATGGCGGATTTTTTCTCCAATCGGGGTACCGCCGGGTTCCCGCACCTCGTGCACTTTCAGTCCGGTGGAACGGAGCCAGGTCAGGGTCAGGCCGATCTGGGTGCTTTTGCCGCAACCTTCGCAGCCTTCGAAAGTGAGGAAGCGGCCTGCCGCCGTCATGCCGGCACGTCGAGGGCGGCGGTGGCGATGGCGGCGATTCCTTCGCCCCGTCCGACAAAGCCTATCTTTTCGTTCGTCGTGGCCTTCAGATTGACCTGGTCTTCCTTCACCCCGAGCGCGGCGGCGATTTTTTTGCGCATAGCGGGGAAGTGGGGCACGAGCTTCGGGGCCTCGGCCATGAGGGACGCATCCACGTTCAGGATGGTTGCTTTCCGCTCTTTGGCCAGCCGGGCGGCTTCCGC
>JBEANM010000103.1:0-4316 GCA_041165425.1 Verrucomicrobiota bacterium | reverse complement strand
GCCACGTTCACCGCCGGCCCCAGCAGGATGGCGATTCCGATCGAGGCGGCCCCCACCACAAAGGCGGTGATTCTTGCCACCCTCACCTCCTCTCCCGGCTGATGCTCTTTTCCATGATGGATCACATTCACAAAGAAATCATGGGCAAAACTTGTGCTGGCGCTGATCGTTAATCCCGCCACCACCGCCAAGATCGTGGCGAAAGCCACGGCGCTGATGAAAGCAAAGAACACCTCCCCACCCAGCAATCGGGCTAGCTCCGGCGCCGCCATGTTGGTGCCCCCATGGGCCTGCACATAGTCGGGCCCGAGCAGGCTGGCGGCCCCGAAACCAAAGAAAGTCGTCATGATGTAGAAGGCCCCGATGATCAGCATGGCCCAAACCACGCTGGCCCGGGCCGTTTTCGCGTCCGGCACCGTGTAAAACCGGATCAGAATGTGCGGCAGGCCGGCGGTACCGAACAACAACGCCATCCCCAGGGAGATCTGGTCCCAGGGATTCTTGAAGATCAGTCCGGGATGCAGGAAGTTACGGGTCATGGTCTCCCCGTTCGGTCCGGTGGACGCGATCGCCGTCAAAGAGGCAAAGAAGTCCCCCAGATTAAAATGGAACTTCTGCAGTACGAGATAGCTGAGAAAAACGCTCCCACTGATCAGTAGAACCGCCTTGATGATCTGAACCCATGTGGTCGCCAACATTCCCCCAAAAACCACATACACCACCATCAGGATTCCAACCCCGATGACCGCCCACTCATAGGAGATCCCCGGCATTAATTGCCGGACGAGCACCCCGGCCCCGACCATCTGGGCGATCATGTAAAAGAGGGAAACCGTCAGGGTGCTGACCGAAGCCGCCGCCCGGACCGGCTTGGGGCTCAGCCGGAAAGCCAGCACATCCGCCATGGTGTACTTGCCGGTGTTGCGCAGGGGTTCCGCCACCAGAAAGAGCACGGTCAGGTAGGCCACCAGAAATCCAACCGAGTAGAGAAATCCGTCATAACCGTTCATCGCGATCATCCCGGCAATGCCCAAAAAGCTGGCAGCACTCATATAGTCCCCGGCCACGGCCAGACCATTCTGCCAGCCGGTGATTCTTCGGCCGGCGGCAAAATACGCGCTGGCCCCGCTCGACTTTCGGGCACTGAAGTAAGTGATGACCAGAGTGGCGCCGACAAAGGCGAGGAACATCCACAAGGCCGCATGGGACTGTGCCACGGTGGCTATCATTTGCGGTTATCCTCACCGAACTTTTTCAGCAGCCGATGTTCTTGCCGGTCCCACCCGGCGGCCGCCCAGACATACAGAAACGCCAGACCCCAGGTCATCACGAACTGGGAGAGCGCGAACAGGTAAGCGACGTTGACCCGGCCCCAAATCTCCCGCTGCATGAGTTCCGGAAACCAGCCCGCCGCAATCGGCAGCGCGAAGTAGTACACGATAAAGAACCCTGTGGCGGGAAGAATCAGGATGGCTTTCTTCCTGAGCAGGGCACTGAAATCAGGATCCCGGGCGATCTGGTGGCAGAGGTTCTCCCGGCTCATCCGTCACCTTGCGTAGCCCCCTAGCCCTCATCTGTCGAGAAAAGGGGGCAGCCATTTTCCTGCTCCCCTGCAGGTAAAATTATGGTACGATTTCAGCTCTTTCGCACCGTTAGCTTAGTGGTAGAGCGCCACCTTGACACGGTGGAGGTCAGAGGTTCAAGTCCTCTACGGTGCACGAAAACCAGCAAGGAAAAGAAGCCGGAGAAAAGGAATGAAAAAGTTTTCTTCCGTGGACGACTTCATCTCGCAGGCCCCACGGGAGGCCCAACCTAAGCTCCGTGAGTTGCGTTGCCAGATCCTCCGCATCCTTCCGCAAGCCCACGAAAAGATTTGGTATGGGGTCCCTTTTTACCACGAGTGCGGCGAGGTGGTCGGCTTCAGCGTAGCTAAACACCACGTGAGCCTAGGCGTGGGAGCCGGGGTTTTACCCGCGGAGCGCCGAAAAAAGCTCGAAGCCATGGGCTACCGAACCGGAAGTTGCACCGTGCAGATCCAATTCGATCAAAAAATTCCCGCCGCCTTACTCCGCAAAATGCTGATGGAAAAAGTAAGGTTCAATCGGTCAAAACGATAGGCGCCCGGAGCGGACCGCCTACTCGAGCAGTTCCTGCAGTTCCTGCCAGCTCAGCCCCCGCACGAAGTCCTCCTCGCTCACCAACGTGCCCCGGAACAGCTCCTTCTTCCTTTCCTGCAACCGCACAATCTTCTCTTCCACCGTGTCACGGGCGATCAGCTTGTAGGAGCTAACAATCTTATTCTGGCCGATCCGGTGGGCCCGGGCCGTGGCCTGTTCTTCCACCGCCGGATTCCACCACGGGTCAAAATGAATCACCGTATCCGCTCCGGTCAGGTTGAGACCTGTGCCTCCGGCTTTGAGACTGATGAGGAAAACCGGAATATCCTGATTCCGCTGGAACCGGTCCACCTCGCCCGCCCGATCCACTGTGCCACCGTCCAAATAACAATGCGGGATCTTGCGCCGATTTAGCTCCGCCTGGACCAGCTTCAGCAATGAGACAAACTGGCTGAACACCAGCATCCGGTGTCCGCCGGAGATGGCCTCCTCCAGACGGTCGAGGAAGTACTCCATTTTTCCGGATGGCTCCGTCCAAGTCTTGCCATTTTGGGGCAGGAGGCCGAGATGGCAACAAGCCTGCCGCAAGCGCATCAGCACCGTCAGGACCGCGATGCGATCCCGCCCGCCCGACTCCTTCCCCGACAGCTCGCTGACCTGTTTGCGTCCCTCCTCCAAAATCTGCCGATAAACGCCCTTCTGCTCATCGGTCATCTCACACCAGGCCACCTGCTCAATCTTGGCCGGGAGGTCCTTGGCCACCTCCGCCTTGGTGCGGCGTAGCAGAAACGGCCGAACCCGCTGCCGGAGACGGTTCTGCGCCCGCTCGTCGCCCAGCTTCGCCACCGGAATTTCATACCGGTCACGGAAGTCAGTGGCCGTGCCGAGATATCCCGGCATGAGAAAGTCAAAGATCGACCAGAGATCGAGCAGGGAATTTTCCAGAGGGGTTCCGGTCAGGACCATCCGATGCTCGCAGACCAGTTTCTTCACGGAAACCGCCGTCTGGCTCGTGCGGTTTTTGATGCTCTGGGCCTCATCGAGCGCGATGGTGTCAAACTCGAGCTTCTCGTACTCCGCGATGTCGCGCCGCAAAAGCGCATAACTGGTCACCACCAGGTCATAGTCGGGAATTTTGGACAGATGCGCTTTTCGGCCAGCTCCATGCAGGGCCAGCATCTTCAAGCCGGGGGCAAACTTCTTCCCCTCATCCATCCAGTTCATCACCAGACTGGTCGGACACAGCACAAGGCAAGGCAACTTGGACTTGGTCTCGGCCCGGCGAAGTTCGAGGAAAGCCAGAGTCTGGAGGGTTTTTCCCAACCCCATCTCGTCCGCCAAAACCCCACCGAAATGGTTTCGGGACAGATACTGCAGCCAACCTACCCCCTCTTTTTGATAAGGCCGGGCAATTTTCTCCAGCCGGGCCGGCAGCTTGGCATCCTCAAAGTGCACCAGCTCTTCCGGCGGCTTCCAGTTGGAACGTCCGTTGAGCGACCAGCCGGTTCCTTTCAACGCTTCCCCGAAATACCCCCGGTATCTTTTTTCCAGACGATACCGATTCCCGTCCTGCCGCACCTGACAGTCCCGTAAAACCTCCCCAAATTCGGCCACCTCGTCCGTCGGCACCAAGGCAATCCGGCCACCCGCCAGCCGATGATGACTGAGCCCGGTCTGCAAAAGCCTCTGGACCTCCGCTTGAGTGAGAGAATCGCTACCGCTGCCGGAATTGAAATCCACCTCCACGGTAAGCCAGGAGCCGCCCGTGTCCCGCAGGGTGATCTCGGGGGCAATGTAGTCGCACCGGCTCAGCAGCGACTCCATCCGCGGGGTCAGCTTCACCTCCCACTTCTTTTTCCAGCGGGGCAGGACATTCGCGAGGAACGCACCCACCTTCCCTTCCCCGGCCAGCGTGTAACGCTCGGCTGCCCGTTGCCCCGGCAGAAAACCGGCGGCCAGCAACTCTCGCTGCGCCACCCGCTCGGCCTCCCGCCCACGCACCCGGTACCGCCGGGGATCGCCGGCGTCCGGCACCCAGGAGTCCATACCCTCGTTTTGACCGGGCATGCCGGTGAGGATGTGACTTTCATTTCCGTAGACCGCCTCCAACTGACAGCTGACGCCAGAAAGGAGGCCGTCCAGCTCCACCCGAATCTTGGGGAGCATCGTTTCAAACTGTAACTGCCGCAGCCGATCCCC
>JBEANM010000102.1:0-11756 GCA_041165425.1 Verrucomicrobiota bacterium | reverse complement strand
CGGGCTCCGGTGGCGCGGAGGACGCCGATCTCGCGGGTGCGCTCGGCCACCAAGGCGGTGAGGGAGAGGGTGACACCCAGGGCGGCTACGCCGATCGCCAGTGTGCGGAGAAGTTCGGTGACGGCAAAAGATCGGTCGAAGATCCGCAGGGCTTCGTCGCGGAGGGCGGATTGGGAGTAAATGAGAAACTCGCCCCGGGGCTTGAGCTGGGCGCGGAGGGAGTCGATCAGGGGTTGGACCGGTGTGCCGGGTTCAAGATGGAGGGCAAGGCTGGTGAGGCTGAGGTCTCCGGTGATTTTCTGGTAGATGGCGCGGTCGAGGAGAATCAGCCCGGATTCGGTGGTGTAGTCACGGAAGATGGCGGCCACCTGGATGGCGCGCACGCCGTTTGGGGTGGGAAGAGAGATGGAGTCGCCGGGCTTGAGTTGGCGGCGCCGGGCAAAGTTTTCGGAAACAAACGCGTACTCGCCGGTTCGGCAGAGTTCGTAGGGATCGCCGGGCAGGGAGGAAAGGATGGGCAGAGGGTTGTGGGTTTTGAGGACGTCGAGTTTGCAAGCGGCGAGCTTGGCGGGGGCGCCGTCGAGAAAAAGGCGCACTTCCCGGTAGCTGCCGACGGCGCGGATGCCGGGCAAGGCGAGGGCGAGGGTTTCAGCCTCGGGGTCGAGGGGCTCGAGTGAGCCGGCCACGAGGTTGGTGGAGGGAGCGATGAAGAGATCAGCCCGGATGCTTTCGCCGATCCAGCGATCCACCGTCACGCGGAAGCTGTGGACCATGATGGCGACGCCCAAAGCCATCCCGACGGAGACGGCGAGGGCAGCGGCGGCCAGGCCGTGGCGATGGAGGCCACGGAGAAAAAAGGAGCGGGCGAGGATCCACCCGGGGATCTGGGCCGGGGGCACCCGGGCCAAAGCATGCGCCACCATGGGGCTGGCGAAGGCGGCGGCGAGCAGAACGCCGAGCGCGGCTAAAAAGCCCGTCTGCGGAACACCGCCGCGAAGGGCAGTAAGCGAGAAGAGGCCGGCGGCAGCGAGGCTGGTCACCGCGGGCAAAATGAAGCGGCGGGAGCGGGAGACGGCGCGGTCGGAAATGTTGCCGAGTTGGAGGGCGTCCACCGGGGAGACACGGGCGGCCTCGCGGGCTGGCCACCAGGCGGCAAGGGCAGCGGCGACGAGTCCGGCCGCCACGGCCCCGACTAGACTGGCTGGGCTGACCATGACATCGCGCATGCTGAGCAGGACGTAGTGGGAGGTGACGGTGGAGGCGACCGTGCCAAGGAGATGGCGGGCGACCTCCAATCCGGCCCAGACACCGAAGGCAGAGCCGGCGAGGGCGAGAAGGAGGGACTCAGCGACAATTAGGATGGTGAGGGTGCGGTGGCCGAGGCCTAAGGCGCGGAGGAGGCCGAATTCCGACCGGCGGCGGGCGATATTGGCGGCGACGGTGTTCGTGACGAGAAACATGCCGACGACAAGGGCAATGAGGGAGAGGGCGGTGAGGTTGAGCTGGAAGGCGCCGAGCATCCGTTCGACCTCGCGGCCGCGGCGTTCCGGGGAGCCGGCCCGGGCGTGGGCGGGGAGGTGGGGGAGGAGCCGCTCGGTGAGGGCCTGACGGGCGGTTTCTTTTTCGGCGGGGGAGTCGGCGCGGAGCAAGGTTTCGATGCGGTCGATCTGGCCGCCGAGTTGGAAGCGGGACTGGACGGTGGCGATGTCGGCAAGGGCGAGGTGATCATCCGCGCCGACGAGGTCGTCCGAAGGCTCGAGCAGGAACCGGATGCGGAGGGTGGTTTCCCGACCTCCATGAACAGCACGAAGGGTGTCGCCGACCTTGAGCCCCAGCCGGTCGGCCAGCGGGCGGGTGACGGCGATGGTGTCGGGTTCGGAGACAAAAGCGATGGCGTCGGCGGGATTTTTGAGGGCATCTTCGAGGCGGTACGTGACAAGGTCACCGTTGGAGAACGGATCCACGCCGACAAGATGGAGGAATTCGCCCGGATGAGCGGGGAGAGAGGCGACCACCTGCACAACGGGAGTGGCATCACGGACGGCGGGATCGGCTCGGACGATGGGGAGGAGAGATTCGGAAAGACGGAAGCCTTGGCCCTCGACGGTGAAGTCGGGGCGGCCAGCCACGAGGTCGAGCGAGGCGCGAAAGGAGCGGAGGGCGGTTTCGTTGACCGTCTGGATGGCAACGATGGCCCCGACGCCGACGGCGAGGGCAGCGATGTTCAGGAGGGTGAGGGTTTTGTGGGCGAGGAAGTCGCGACCGCCGTGAGCAAGGAAGACCCGAAGGGAGGGGGACCAGTTCAAGGAGATCAGGAACGGATGCGGCCGTCGACGAGGTGAATCCGGCGGTCGGCGGCTTTGGCGACTTCCTCACTGTGGGTGACGAGAACGACGGTGGTTTTTTCCCGGCGGGCGAGGGAGGTAAGGAGGTCGACCACAGCGGCGCTGGAGGCGGAGTCGAGATTCCCCGTGGGTTCATCGGCAAGGAGGACGGAGGGGCGGTGCACGAGGGCGCGGGCGAGGGCGGCGCGTTGGAGTTGGCCGCCGGAGAGCTGGTGGGGGCGGTGATGGGTACGGTCGGCCAGACCCACGGCATCGAGGAGGTCGCGGGCCCGGGTTTTACCCAAAGAGTCCGCTCGGCCGGAGAGAAGAAGAGGTAGGAGGACGTTTTCTTCCACCGTCAGAGTGGGGAGGAGGTGGAAGAACTGAAAGACGAAGCCGATCTTGAGTTGGCGGAGGGAGGTGAGCTTGTCGTCGTTAAGGGAATGGAGGGGGTGGCCTTCAAGGTAGACTTGGCCAGAGGTGGGGGTGTCGAGGGCACCGAGGATATGTAGGAGGGTACTTTTGCCGCAGCCGCTGGGGCCGGTGATGGCGACGACTTCCCCAGGGAGGATTTTCAGGCTGACACCCCGGAGGGCCTCCACCTTGGCATCGCCGGTCTGGTAGGATTTATGGAGGTCGCGAGTTTCGAGCATAAAAAAGCGGGTCTACGTGATAAGTGAACAAGTTAGGGAAAACGACATAAGACGAGATAGTAAACTTAAGGCATATCCTTAGTCATCAGTGAGTTTTAAGGACCACCGTGATATGTGAATAAGTTGGGAGAAACGTAGGAGGATTGAAAATTTGATAGGGACGCCTTTGCGAGCCGACCGCGGCGCGCTTGCAAAACGCGCCCTACCGAAACAGGAGGCTTAAAATGCCCAACTGACCGACATCGTGGGGCCGATGGAGTCGAGGCCGACGTTTTCCGTTTCAGGTTCTGAGAGGCCGCCGTTAGAGATGTGCTGGTAGAGGACGCCGAGGTTAACCGAGAGGCGGTCCATCACGGGGATGCGGACGCCAGCGGCCACGGTGAAGCTGAAACAGAAATCCTGGCCTTGGGAGTCGGGAGCGCCGGTGGCATTGGTGAACATGAAGCCGACCCGGGACTCAAGATAGGGGATGACGGGCCAACCTTCCTGGATGAAATTGTAACGGGGGCCGAAGAGACCACCGGTAAACCAGGGGTTCGGGCCATGAATGACTGGAGCGTACATCCCGCTAAAGAGGAACTCGGTGTTGCCTCGGTTCCATCCTTCGTTGCCGATTTCGTCCAACTGCCATCCCACGGTGATCAGTTGGGGGAGGTAACGGTAGTTGTTGGAGTTGCCGATGGAGAAAAGACCCGCGGTTTCGGCAGAAAGGGTGACAATATCCTCCCCAAACATCGGGGATCCTGGTTCAGAGGCCTCCTCGGCTGACCAACAAGTTGTGAAGAAAGACCAAGAAATCGCCAAAACAAAGGCCTGCCGGAGGGATTTTTTGAATCCTCTAGCTATCGTTAAGTCTCTGTTGGGCATGAGCATCTGATTATCATCCCTAAGTGGGATGGTCTTATCTAGAGATGTTTTTTTTATTTGGGAATAACTTTTTATCTATATAACCTTAAAAAGATGAAGTCGATTTGGGTCACAGGAGGGGCCGGATTTATCGGCTCCAATCTGGTTCACCGCCTGCAGGAGGAGTTTCCGGCAGCAGCTTTGACGGTGATCGATGATTTCCGAAGCGGTTCTTTTCCCAACCTAGAGGGATTCAGAGGCGATTTCGTGGCAGCCGACATCTCCCGGCTGGATTGGGAGGGTGAGTTTCACGGCCGCCGTCCCGACGCGATGTTCCATCTGGCCTCCATTACGGACACAACCCTGCAGGATCAGAAAATCCAGACGCATGACACCGCCGGCTGTTGGACTACCTTCGGCCGGAAAAAACGCCGATCGTCTACGCCTCCAGCGCGGCGACCTATGGGATCCGGGCGGGGGTGAACCGGATCGGCGATCCGTTGGCGCCGGCCAACGCCTACGCGTTTTCCAAGGTGCAGCTGGAAAATCTGGCTCGAGCGGTGAGGGAAGAGCAGCCGGATTGGCAGATAGCAGGCCTGCGGTATTTCAACGTGTACGGTCCGCGGGAGGGGCACAAGGGTCTGCCGGCGAGCATGGCGTGGCACTTGGCGGGACAAATGCTGGCGGGGAAGCGACCGCGGATCTTCAAGCATGGGGAGCAGAAGCGGGACTTCGTCTACGTGAACGACATCGTGGCGATCACGATCGCGGCGTTGAAGTCCGGCAAGAGCGGGGTGTGGAACGCGGGGTCCGGTCGGCCCAGGAGCTTTAACGAGATGATTGAAGGACTGAACCGGGTGCTGAAGACAAAACTCAAACCGGAGTATTTCGAATGCCCCTACCCCTTTTACCAACCGCACACCGAGGCGGACATGTCAGCGACCCAACGGGACCTGAAAATCGAGCCGCGATTCAGTCTGGAGGACGGGCTGGAGGATTATTTCAAGTCGGGATGGCTGACGAAGGGGCGAATCAAGGCTTCGAGCAGGAGGAAAAAATAGTCGGTTTCACGATTACGTTTAGGTAACCGAGTAGGAATACAATAAACCTGTCCCGATTAAGAGGGCGGATGGGGGAGGATGGAAACTTCGGAGCCCGGGACGGTTTCGGCGATGGCGTGGCGGAGCCGATCGATGCGCGTTTGTGCCTCGGCGATGCGCAGGTTGGGCTCAAAATCCAGAAAGACCTCCACAAAGATGTGGGAACCGGAGCGGCGAGTTCGAACCTTGTGGAGTCGTGGTTCAGGATCTGGAGCTGGGTGGTTTCTCCCAAGGCGGCGTCCATCAGATCGTCGACAGAGGAGGAAAAAATGGCGTAGGCCGCGTGCAGCATGAAACCGACCCCGAGAAGGGAGGCAACCGGATCCAGATAGAAACTCCAGCTGTGATGGCGGAAGATAAGCTCCAGGGTGAGGGCGGCGGCCATGAAAGCGTCGAAACAAGCCTTGGAAAACCAGAGGCGGGCCTGGGATTCGATGATCGGGGAATGTTGATGGCGAAGAATCCAGCGGTTGCGGGTCCAGATGCCGAAGCCGATGACGGCGTAAACCACAAAGATGACCAGTCCTGGTAGTGTTCCGCTGGTGGGAACCGGATGGTGGAAGTGGCTCACCACCATGGTGAGCAGGAAAAGGGAGCAGCCCACCATGACCAAGCCGATGGCAAGGCTGACCAGGTTCTCCAATTTGCCGATACCGTAGGCAAAACGGTGGCCGGGAGCCCGCCGTAGGGCTAGGACGGTCAGAAAAGAGGCGAGGACGGCAAGTAAGTCGGTGCTCTCCTTTAGCAGATCACTGAGGATGGCGAGGGAGTCTGAAACCCAAGCGGCCCCGGCCATCAACAAGACATCGAGGGCGCAAAAACCCAGGGCCAGGAGGAGATTTTTTTCGCGGGTTCCCGCGATGGAGGGGGCGCTCATGGAGAGGGCTGGAACGGAAGGATCATTTTGAGGTAGAGTGTTGGGATGGCATCCGGAGCGGGCAAATGGAAAAGCATCTTTCCCTCAGGTAAGGACAGGCTGTTTGCGAAGGGGGAAACCATGGTCGCGGAAGGGGATCAAGCCCGGGAACTGCTGATCATGATTTCCGGACGGGCCCGGGTGGAGAAGAGGATACGGGGACGGGAGCCGTTGTTGTTGGCCCGGTTGGGTCCCGGGCAGTTGATCGGAGAGCTTTCCATTCTCACCGGGCACCCCCGATCCGCCACCGTGGTGGCCGAGAATTCGGTCAAGGCTTGGAGCGTGCCGGCCGGCAAAGTCCGGGCCTTGTTGGGAGGTGGAGCCGGTCCGCGGGGTCGCTTCCAGAAAAAGATGCTGGAGTCCCTGGCCCATCGGCTGGTGGGGCTTTTGGGGAAGTTGCCGGTGTTGCAGGGAGTCAGTGCCGAACCCCAGACCGAAGCAGCGGTGCGTAAGGCGTTGGAGAAGATGTACGGCGATTGGGCCGTTTAGTTGAAGTTTTAAAATTAAGCCTAAGTAAGTTTGGCTCGTTGGTCGGACAGCTAGGGCGGGCTTGGCGGGGAGGGGCGGAGGGGTAAAATCAGTTCATGGCCACCCAAACGGCTGGGGCGCTGGCGCGTCCGACTTCCTCCCGAACTCAGGATCCCATGGAAAAACTGGGGCGAAGTATGCTTCGCGCCCGGCTGGTGGAGGACAAGCTGGGTAGTCTTTACCGCGCGGGGCGGATCGTCGGCGGGGTCTATCTGGGCCGGGGGCAGGAGGCGTTCAGCGGGTCAGGCGGGATGCATTTACGCAAAGGGGATGTCTACGCGCCGCTGATTCGGGATATGGCGGGGCGATTGGCTTTTGGCGAGCCGCTGGTGGATGCGGTGCGGACGTATCTGGGGTCCCGCTTGGGTCCGATGCGGGGCCGCGATGGCAACATTCACCGGGGCGATCTCGAACTGGGCATTCTCCCGATGATCAGTCACCTCGGGGCGATGCTCTCGGCGACAGCCGGCGTTCTGCTGGCCAAACGGATGCGGGGGGAAAAGCAGAGGGTCGGGCTGGCCTGTTCGGGCGACGGGGCAACTTCCACGGGGTCTTTTCATGAGGGGTTGAATTTGGCGGCGGTGGAGAAGTTGCCACTCGTGGTAATGGTGGCGGACAACGCCTACGCCTACTCCACGCCCAACACACGTCAATTTGCCTGCACCGATCTGCTCGAGCGCGCCCGCGGCTACGGGGTGGAGGGCCACGGCTTGGACGCAACCGATCCGGAGGCATGTCAGGAGGTCGTGGGCCGGGCGATCCAGCGGGCGCGGGAAGGAGCCGGACCGCAGTTGGTGGTGGGCCGGTTGTTACGGCTCTGCGGCCACGGTGAGCACGACGATGCGTTTTACGTGGAAGCCCAGGTAAAAATCTCATCCCGTGGACGGGACTGCCTGCAGGTTATGGAGGAACTGGTGAAAAAGCGGGGACGCGCGAAGGAGTGGGGCGAGTGGCGGGAGGAGGCGCGGGCCGAAGTGGAGAAGGCGGTGGAGCAGGTTTCCAAGGAACCCGTGCCGGACCCTTTTGAGGAGCGGTGGCAAGCCACAGTGACATTAGGGGCGGTCGAGGAAGTCGGCGAGGAATGAGTGTCACCTATTTGGAGGCGATTCGGGCGGCCCAAGAGAAAGCGCTGCAGGACGATCCGAACGTCTTTCTTTACGGGCAGGACATCGGGCGTTTTGGCGGCGCCTTCAAAGCGACGAAAAACCTTGCCGAAAAATTCCCCGGGCGGGTGATGGATTCGCCGATTTCCGAGGACGCGATGGTGGGATTGGCGGTGGGGGCGGCGCTGGAGGGAATGAAGCCGGTGGTGGAGATGCAGTTCGCTGATTTTTCCACGGTGGGGCTGAACCAGATGCTGAACCATGCGGCCACGACCTACTGGCGGACGGGCAAGCCGTGCCCGATGGTTCTGCGGTTGCCCTCGGGCGGGACGCCGGGGAGCGGGCCGTTCCACAGTCAGTCGATGGAGACGATCTACTCGCACTATCCGGGGCTGGTGGTGATGACCCCGGCCACGGTGGAAGACGCCTACACCATGCTACTGGAAGCGATCGGGATGCAGGATCCGGTGGTCTTCTGCGAACACAAGCTGCTTTATTACCATCTGAAGGCCGAGGCCCTGCCGGGGGAGGCGCTGCCAGCGTTCCGGGCACGGATTGCCCGACCGGGGCGGGATGTGACCTGCGTGGCCTACAGTGCAATGGTGCACGAGGCGCTGGCAGCGGCCGATGAACTGGCGGAGGAGGGGCACGAGGTGGAGGTAGTGGATTTGCGGACGGTGAAACCGTTGGACACGGACACGCTGTTGGGAAGTGTGGCGCGGACCGGGAGGCTGTTGGCCGTGGGGGAGTCGTGGCCGTGGGGCGGAGCGTCCGCCGAGGTGGTGGCGCGGGTGGCCTCCGAGGGGTTCGAGCTACTCGATGCGCCGCCGAAACGGCTCAATGCCAAAGACACACCGATTCCCTATCACCCGAATTTGTGGGCGGCGCATCGGCCGACGGCGGTGCGGATTGCGGCGAGCCTCCGCGAAGTTCTCCGCTACTAACGGAGAAGCCGAAAGCTTTCGTTAACGTGAACGTGATGCGCTAGCCAAAAGCTCCCTTTAATCCGTCGGAATGCCGGGAACGGTCAAAGGGTGTCCGTTGTCTTTGGGGGCGAGCTGGAGGAGAAAAGGGACGGCGCTTTGGGCCCAGGTTTTCGCATCGGGGTAGTGGGAGGCGGACTCTTTGCCGAAGCAGTCCTGGAGCATCTCGGTATTGATGATGCCGGGATTCAGGGCAACGGCCGCCATGCCGGCGGGGAGTTCTTGGGCGAGGGAGGCCGTGAGGCCCTCCACGGCATACTTGCTGGCGCAGTAGCCGGAAACCTCCGGAGAAGTGGAGCGGCCCCAACCGGAGCTGAAGTTCACGATCACGCCCTTTCGGGCCTTCACCATCGCGGGCAGAAAGGCCCGGAGGACGTTGGCCAGGCCCTTCACATTCACATCGATGACCTGGTTGAAGTGATTCGCCGGAACTTTCCAAAACGGGGCGTTGGGATGGATGACGGCGGCATTGTTGAGAAGAAGATCAGGGGCGCCGTGTTTTTGCAGGATCTGGTCCGCCCACGCCTCCACAGCGCGGGCATCCGCCACAGAAGGAGTGGGGTGAGCCGAACTCTTTCTGGAGGTCAGTCATGGCCTTGGTACTGCGGGAGCAACCGACGACGGTATGGCCAAGCGCGGTGAAGGAGCGAACGAGAGCGAGGCCTAAACCTTTGGAGCAGCCGGTGACGAGGATACGTTTTGAAGCCATTTAGATAAAAATAAGACTCTTCGGTGGCGTTTACGATTACGTTTACGGAATTGGTTCGAAATCTCCCCTTCGGCCCTTCAGAATATTCTCATGCGGACGCGCTTGATTCGTCAGATCGCCCGGGCGGCGGGGGATCGGGAATTCGGAATCAACCGCAGACAATTTCTAGAGACCACCCTGGCGGCGGGGATGGCGATGTTGCTACCGACCCGGATTCTGCGGGCATCCGCAAGCAAGCCCAGGGTCGTGGTCATTGGGGCAGGGTTTTCCGGATTGAGTGCAGCCCAACAACTTCTGCTAGCCGGAACGGAGGTCACGGTTTTGGAGGCGCGGAAACGGGTGGGGGGCCGGGTGTTTTCAAACTCGCGCTTCGTGCGGGGCACGACCGTGGAGTTCGGCGCGGAGCTGATCGGCACCAACCACGCGGTCTGGCAGGCCCAGGCAAAGCGTTTCGGGTTGGAACTCGAGGAACTGCCCGACGATCCTTCCGGCCAAAGCCCGATTCTCATCGGGGGCCGGACATTCTCCGGAAAGGATGCGGAGAAACTATGGGATTCCCTGGATCGGGCCATGCAGGAAATGAACGGCGATGCTCGGACGATCGACCCCCTCGAGCCGTGGAAAAGCCCCCGCGCAGAAATGCTGGACCGGACATCGCTGGCGGAGGCGGCGGCCCGTTGGCCGGCGGATCCGGAGGCCCGGGCGGCGGCCCTCCTGGTGCTTTCGAACGACAACGGCCTTTGGCCGGATCGGGCGAGTTATCTTGGAATCTTGGCGTTGATTCAGGGGGGAGGGGTCGAGAGGTTTTGGGAGGAGTCGGAAACCCACCGTTGCGTGGGAGGAAACCAGCAGTTGGCCATGAAACTGGCTGCGGCGGTGGGGGAGGAGCGGATCCGGCAGGATGCACCGGTGGAAGAGGTGGAATTGAAGGATTCTGGGGCGGTGGTGAGGACGCGCGGCGGTCAAAGTCACGAGGCCGATGCGGTGGTGCTGGCGGTGCCGCCGTCGGTATGGAGCCGGATTCAGTTTCATCCCGTAGTGCCGGAGGAGCTGCGGCCCAGTGTGGGGCCGAATCTCAAAGTGTTGGCCGAGCTCTCCCGGCCAGTCTGGAAAGAGGCCAAGTTGAATCCCGCGTTTTTGACGGACCGGGAGATCGGCATGACTTGGCAGGGAAATGCCCGACCTTCGACCGAGGATCCAAACCTGACCTGCCTAGTGGGATTTTCCGGAGGTCAGGCGGCGCAGGACTTTTTGCGGCTCTCCCAGGCAGACCGCAAAAAGCGGTTTGGCGAAATTGCGACGTCCTTTTTCCCCCGGTATCCCGAATGCGTGGGTAAGGTGGCGGTCAGCGCGTGGCCGGAGGAGGAGTGGACGAAGTGTGGTTACAGCAGTCCGACGCTGGGCCAGGTGACGACCGTTTATCCCCGGTTGATGAAAGGGCTTCGCGATCGTCTCTTTTTCGCGGGTGAGCACACCCATCTGGCTTTTCATGGCTACATGGAGGGGGCGTTGCAGAGCGGCGTGAGGGCCGCCAAGCAGGTGGCGAAGGCTTTGAATCTAACGGCCTGATTTGGGCCGGAATTGTAGGCAGAACCAACGGCCGAGGCGGCCGCGACGCTCCAGCTTCCAGCCAAGTTTGGTGGCGGTGCGGATGATGCCGTTTTCCTGACCCTTGAGGATGCCGGAGAGGAGGAGGGCGGTTCCCGTACGGCGGTGAGACTCCAGCCGGGGAAGAAGGTGAAGGAGAAGGTGGTCGTAGAGGTTAGCGACGATCAGGTCGGCGGCTGGGATGGCCTCGCGGAGGACATCCCTTTGCCGAAAACAGACGCGTGTTCCGACCCGGTTCAAACGCAGATTCCTTTGGGCCTCCGTAACGGCCACGGGATCACTATCCCAGCCCTCGACTTTGGCGCCGAGCCGGGCGGCGGCGAGGGCGAGGACGCCGGTGCCACAGCCGAGATCGAGCACCCGACAGGATTTTGGGCGGGAGCCGTGTTTCCGCATGAACTGGACGACATAGCGGAGGCAAAGACGGGTGGTGGCGTGTTCACCGGTGCCGAACGCTGGTCCAGCCCGAATCTGGAGACGTGGGATTCCCTTGAAGTCCTTGGGAAGAAAACGGGCGTCGCTGGTGACGACCAGGTCGTAACTGATACGCAAATGGAAGGGGGAGGCTTTCCGCTGGCGTAGTTTACGGATTCGGCCCGGAAGCCGGCTTTGCAGTTTCCGCAAGGGGATGATTTTCGGGGAGTAGACTTGAAGGATGGCAGGCTGGCCGGGGCGTTTGAGGACCGCGCTGGGGAGGGGAAATTTCGCGGTGGTCAACTGACGGGTTTCGAGAACATACATGACGGGTAGTTTAGGATGAGGATGAGGATGAGGTTGCGGACAGAAAAAAGTAAAAGCTCTCAATCGGCCCGACAGGATGTCGGGCCCTACCGGGTTAGAGAGCGGGGACGGAGGCGAGGAGGCGTTGGGTGTAGGGGTGGGAAGGATGGTGGGTGATCTGCTCGGCGGAGCCTTCCTCGACGAGTTTGCCGTGTTCCAGCACGGCGATCTGGTCGCTGACGTGCTCGATGACGGCGAGGTCATGG
>JBEANM010000101.1:0-8713 GCA_041165425.1 Verrucomicrobiota bacterium | reverse complement strand
AGCTTTGAACTTAGATGAGTCGGAAGTGGTGTATCTATTTGGGAAGTGTCGCCTTGGGCGCGTTTTCCGTCTGGGGACAGGAGGGTGATCCAAGCGAGTCAGCGTTGCCGTATCCAACCAGGAGTCAGGGGCCAAGCGTCGAATTTGGGCAAGGATTTCAGAGTGTGGCTCCAAGCATGCCGCGGCCGGCAGACGGCCGGATCAAGGTGGAGCCGAAGGTGGAATCACCCGAAGGAGGGCAGGCGAAAGAGGCGGTGGTCTCCGCCGAGGTGAAAGCCCTGGTTTTTGTGGACAGCGGGGATGCGGTAAAAGCGGACGGAGTTCCCGGGGCCAGCGGGGTGATCACCGGGATCGAGATTCTCAAGCAGGAAGATTTTCGGGATAAGTTAAAACCCTATTTGGGGAAGCCAGCGACCATGGCGACGCTCAACAAGGTCTCCAAGGACGTGATCGATTACTACCGGCGGGAGGGATTCCCGGTGGTCAACGTGGTGGTCCCCCGCCAGACGGTGCGGGATGGGGTGATCCAGTTTGTGGTGACCGAGGCGAAGGTCGGAAAGGTCATTGTGGAGGGAGCCAAGTGGTTCAATCCGGACAAGTTTAAGGATGAGGTGAGCTTGCGGGAGGGAGACAAGGTGGACGGGGATCAGCTCCAGGAGGATGTGCGGTGGCTGAACACCAACCCGTTTCGCTCGACCGACCTGGCCTTTCAGCCGGGAGAGACGCCCGGGACCACCGATGTGATTCTCGAGGTGAACGACCGGATGCCGTTGCGCTTCTTTTTTACCTACGACAATTACGGCATTGATCTGACGGGGAAAAACCGGCTCTCGACCGGGTTCAACTTTGGAAATCTCTTTAACACGGACCAGCAGGTGAATTTCCAATACACCACGACCACCCAGGAGGTCTTTAACAGCCTCAACGCCTACTCGGGCAGCTGGATTATACCGTTTCCCTGGAGGAATTACCTGACGGTTTACGGCGCCTATGCGGGGTCTCAGGCCGAAATTGCCCCCAACAACACGCTGCAGGGGAACAGCTGGCAGGTCAGCGCCCGGTACAATGCCCCTTTGCCCATGATTTTTGAGTACACGCACGAGGTGTATGGAGGATTCGACTTCAAGCAGTCCTCCAACTCTTTGCTTATTTTCAATACCGAGATCGGCGATGGGGGCGGTTTTGGTCTTTATAACGTTTTTCAGCTGACGGCCGGCTACAGTGGCAACATCCCCGATCCGATCGGCTCCACCAGTTTTGAGGTCGCCGGGTTTTATAGCCCGGGGGGCCTGGGAACCTTGAATGACCAGGAGACCTACAACAATATCCGTCCCGATGCGGATCCGGACTACGGCTACGGCAAACTCAACCTGAAGCGGGGCTTTGTCCTGCCGCTAAATTTCAGCCTGACCGCAGCCTTCAACGGACAGATTACCACCAGCAACCTGATGCCGACCGAGCAGTACGGGCTGGGTGGATACAACACGGTACGCGGGTACGATGAGCGCGTCGCCAACGGGGACAACGCCTGGGTATTCAACGCGGAATTTCGGACACCCCCCGGAAGCATTGCGAAAATCTTCGGCAACCAGGAAATTGATGACCGGATTCAGTTTCTCGGCTTCTGGGATTATGGTTTCGTCGGGTTTAACAATGCCCAACCCGGCCAGAGCAACACCTACCTCATGGGGGCTGGGCCGGGCCTGCGTTACAACATCGACCGCTTCGTCAGCGTGCAGTTCGACTGGGGATTCCAGCTGATGAAGACTCCGCCGGGGAGCAAGGTGGGCAACCGGGCGGAGTTGAGCGTGACGGCGGCGTACTGAATGCGGGGTAGTACTATCAAAAGGAAAAGAATGGGAAATGATTCCACCATGGTTTCTTGGCCAGGCCGATGCCGTGTTCGCCGCTGATGACGCCGCCCATGGCAAAGACACCGTGGAAAAGCTCATCGAGAATACGGTGCATCTTGGGGTCGTCGGCTTGGGTGCCGGCCGGAGCCATGAGATTGACATGGATATTGCCGTCCCCGGCATGGCCGAAGCTGGAAATAGGGACCCCGTGTTTCCTCTGGAGACGGGCGGTCAGGCGGAAAAGGTCGAGAATCCGACCCCGGGGGACCGTGACATCCTCATTCAGCTTAACCAAGCCGGTGTCGCGCAAGGCGTAGCTAAAGCCTCGGCGGACCTGCCAAAGTTTTTCACAAGACTTGTCTCCGGTAGCGAGAGTCAGGCGGGAGCTCGCTGGGCGCAGAAGGCGGGAAGCCAGAGCCAGATCGGCTTTCACCCCGGCGGGCTGGCCATCAAACTCCACGATCAACAGGGACTCGCAATTTGGAGCGTCGGGAATCACCTTGCGGGCAGCGGCGAGGGTAAAGGGGTCGGCGATTTCCAGCGCGGAGGGTAAAAGACCGGCACCCAAGATCGTCTGAACCGCCGCGGCAGCTTTCGGGAGGGAAGAAAATTCCGCCAAAAGCGCCGAGCGAAATGGCGGAAGGGGCAAGAGGCGAAGGGTGGCTTCGGTAACCACGCCGAGGAGGCCCTCTGAGCCCGTGAAAAGGCCAACCAGATCGAAACCGGTGCGGTTCTTGTGGGTGCGCCCGCCAAGATGGACCACCGTGCCATCCGCCAGCACCACCTCAAGGCCGAGGACGTAAGTGCGGGTGACCCCGTATTTCAAGCAACGGGGACCACCGGCATTCGTGGCAATGTTTCCGCCGATGGTGGACTCCTTCAGGCTGGCGGGGTCGGGGGGATAAAAGAGTTTTTTGCGGGCGGCAGCTGCGGCGAGGCGGGCGGTAACTACGCCTGGTTGTGCCACGGCCACACCATCGGCTCTGGAGATCCCGAGGATCCGGTTCATCCGGATGGTGGAGAGAACAAGTCCGCCCATTACGGGGACACAGCCGCCGACATAGCCGCGCCCTCCTCCGCGGGTTGTGACTGGAATTCGCCGGCGGTGGCAAAAGGCGAGGATTTTCGAGACTTGGGCGGTGGTGCGCGGGAAGGCGACAGCTTCCGGTAGGGCTGAAGCCATCCAGGCATCGCCCGAGTTGGCCTGCAGGGTAGTGGGATCGAAACGGAGGATGCCGGCGGGCAGTTGGCGGGCCAAAGGGCGAAGGCGGGAGCTCATCGGCGGCGGCGATTGGCCAGTTCCCGTGAAACCTCCCGATCGGCCTGGCGTTTGATGAGATCCTGACGGCGATCGCGGTGGGTTTTGCCGGCACCCAAGCCCACGAGAATTTTGAAGCGGCCGTCTTTGAAGTAACCCTTGAGCGGCACAAGTGCCCGGGAGCCGCCTTTTTCGATTTGGCCGAGGAAGCGATGGATCTCCGCCTTATGGAGGAGGAGCTTGCGGGGCCGGTCCGGTTCCGGGTTGGCTCGGTTGCCGTGGCTGTAGGGCGCGATATGGAAGGAGTGGAGCCAAGCTTCGCCGTTTTCAATCCGGCCAAAGGAGTGGGCGAGGTCGCCGTTGCCAGCGCGGATCGATTTGATTTCCGGGCCGGTCAGGACGACTCCGGCTTCCACCGATTCCAGGATCGAGTAGTGGTGGCCAGCCCGGCGGTTGTGGATCTCGATGGTTTTCAGGGCGCGTCACCCCGTCGCCCGGAAGGGGCCTTTAGGAAGATTTCTTGGCGCGGGTCTTACGGACCGGCTTGGCAGCGGCCTCGGCGGTTTCGCCGCCAATGACCTCATAACCCAGTTTGCCGTCGGCGATCTCGTGGAGAGCGACGTCCATAAAGGTCATGCGGGGGCTGACAACGATCATCGGGCGGTAGCCGAGGCCAAGCTGGCGGACGCGCTTGGAAACGACGTTGATGAGGATTTGGGGGTTGGCGACCTTGGAAAGGGCGCGGTGGACAAGTTCTGATCTCATAAGGGGCTGGGAAAACTTTGCAATATGTAGGAATAGGGGCAGATTGCAAGGACAAACGGAGCGTAGCTCAGCTTGGTAGAGTACCAGCTTTGGGAGCTGGCTGTCGTGGGTTCAAATCCCACCGCTCCGATGGCCCGCAAAGCGGGCCGAGGAGCGGTAAGACAACTTGCCGGAGGCGAAACCTGATTGGCGCGGGGGAAGGTCCGAGGGGGGCACAAATCCCATCCGCTCAAAAGTGCTTTTCTGATGACCCGCCATGCGGGCCGAGGAGCCCGGCGGGGCGACCGCCGCCAAGCGTAACGTGTTAAAGCGCGGTGAGCGCGTGGCCCTACTCAAGAAACGCGGCCAGTGGAAGGCCGGCATGAAGCCCACTGGGCTTCCCAAAACCAAGCCCGAATAATGTCTCCGAATCCCGTCCCGTCCGGGGAGGGGATACGCCTCAACCGATTTTTGGCCGCCGCCGGCTTGGGTTCCGTGTGCCGGAGGGAGCTGAGGTCACGGTGGATGGCAAGCCGGTCCGCGCATCGCTGGGGGTAGTCATTGCCCTGCACAAGCCCCGGGGGGTGATCTGCACCGCCTCCGCCCAAGACCGGCGACCGATTATCACTGAGCTGATGCCCAAGCATTTCGGCCGCCTTTTCACGGTGGGGCGGTTGGATGCCGATAGCGAAGGACTCTTGCTGCTCACCAACCGGGGAGATTTGGCCCAACATTTGGCTCATCCGCGGCACAAGGTGGAGAAGGAGTATCGGGTCAGGCTAGACCGGGCCCCAGATCCGGCGGCTCTCCGCCAAATGGAGAAAGGGATCCGGCTGGAAGAGGGTTTGGCCAAGGCGGAAAAAGCCGAATTTGTGGGGGGACGGGAGGTGCGGGTGATTTTGCGGCAGGGAATGAAGCGGCAGATCCGGTTGATGTTCCGCAAGCTCGGTTTTACCGTGGAAAGGTTGAAACGGACCCGGATCGCCCGGTTGGAGCTTGGCACCCTCGCCACAGGGGCGTGGCGGGTTTTGCCAGAGCGGGAGGTGCGGAGACTGGAGACGGCCTCATGAGAGCAGCCGGGCAGGGGAGGTTTAAGAACCGGCCGGATCCGGTCGCGGAAAAGTTCAGTCGGTCCGTGCACTTTGACCAGCGGTTGGCACGGCACGATCTGGAGGGTAGCCGGGCTCACGCAGCGGTGCTGACCAAGGCCGGGATTCTCAGCCGGAATGAGGCCGCGGCGATTCGAAGAGGATTGGATCGGATCGAAAAAGAGATTCTTCAGGGGAAATTCCGGTGGAAGGACTCCTTGGAGGATGTGCATATGAATATTGAGGCGGTGCTGACCGCCCGGGTGCCCGCTGGGGCGAAGTTGCATACCGGCCGGAGCCGGAACGACCAGGTGGCCACGGATCTACGTCTCTGGTTACGGGAGACGGTGCTCGGGGACGTGGGAACGATCACCGCCTTGCAAAGGGCTTTGGTCGATCTGGGAAGCCGGTATCGGGAAGTCATTCTGCCTGGGTACACCCACCTGCAGCGGGCCCAACCGGTTCTGCTGGCTCACCACCTCTTGGCTTACGTTGAAATGCTGGAAAGGGATAAGGGGAGGTTGCTCGATACGGCGAAACGGGCAGATGTTCTTCCTCTGGGATCCGGGGCCCTGGCGGGGAGCACCCTCAAGCTGGACCGAAATGTCGCCCGAAAAGTTCTCCGGTTCCGGGAGCTGAGCGCAAACTCCATGGACGCGGTGTCCGACCGGGACTTTTTGGTGGAGTACTTGGCCGCCCTAGCGCTGGGAGGGGTTCACCTCTCCCGGTTGGCGGAGGATCTGATCCTGTTTTCCTCGGCGGAGTTTGGCTTTTTGAAGTTTGGGGAGGCTTTCACCACCGGTTCCAGTCTGATGCCGCAGAAACGGAATCCGGACATGGCGGAACTGGTGCGGGGCAAAAGCGGTCGGCTAACCGGCCACCTGGTCTCTTTGTTGACGGTGCTGAAGGGGTTACCGCTGACCTACAACCGGGATCTGCAGGAAGACAAGGAGTGCGTCTTTGATGCCGCGGACACCTGGAGAAACTCCTTGGAGGTCATGGCGAGGGCGGTTTGCTCCATTGAGGTGGATGCGGGGGCCTGTCTGTATGCCGCTTCCGCCCCGGAGCTTTTGGCCACCGATGTGGCGGATGCCTTGGTGCAGGCGGGCATGCCTTTCCGGAAGGCGCATCAGGTTGTGGGTGCGGCTGTGCGGTTGGCGGAAGAGCAGGGGACCCGCATCGACCGGTTGGAAGCAAAAGACTGGCCCGGCCTGAGTGAAAAAGAGTGGAGGGGCGTCAGCGAGGTTCTGCATGGCCACTCGCCGTCCGCGCGTTTGCGGAGGGGTTTGCAGGCGCGGCAATCCGTGATTGGCGCACCGAGTCTGGTGGGAGTGCAGTCTGAACTTCGGGGCTGGCTGAAAAAACTCCGGTGAAGCCGGGACCTCCATCGCGTTCTACCTCCCGATCCGGCCCCGCCCCGGGGCCGCGGACTTCTTCGGGAGGTTCGCCCAAACGATCCGGTACCACCCCTTACTTGGACATCCCGCCCCGGACGAGGAGCGTGATGATTGTGGTTGGGCTGATGGGAATGGTCTGTGCCGTGATTGGTAGCTTGATGGCGAAAAAGGGGGTGGCGATCGAGGCCGATAAAATCGTGCATTTCATCGGTTACAACCTTTTGGGGGCACTGATGGTCCTTGGTTTGCGCCCGATCCTTTGGCCCTTGGGAATGCTTTTGGTGGCGGGTATGAGCGCGGCTCTGGAGTTGATCCAGCCTCTCTTCGGTCGGAGTTGCGATTGGGGGGGGGACTTTGTGACCAACTGTTTGGCGATTGTGGCGGGTTCCTGTCTTGGGATGATCGCCCGACTCGCTTGGTCCTATATCCGGACCGAGATGGCGAATGCGGAGATCCGGAAGGCCACGTTGGGGTTTGGGGAAGGGCAGGTGATTTTCAAACAGGGCGAACCCAGCGATAAATTTTTTATTATCCGGAGCGGTCAAGTTTTGCTCACCCGCGAGGCCAATGGCACGACCACGGAACTCGGGAAGGCCGGGCCTGGGGAGGTGGTGGGAGAGATGGGTGTATTGCAAAATCTGCCGCGGTCCGCCACGGCCACCGCCAAGGGCAGAGTGTGGTTGTACGGAATGACCCTGAGTGACCTGGCGGACAAAAGATCCGATGGGCAGGATCATCCCGGAACCATTGTGTCGCGGGTTTTGGCCCAACGGTTGCGCAAGAGCATGGAGAAGCTGGATCAAGCCACTTTAGAAAAGTTGGCCGCCCCGCTGACCCCGCCTCCAGCACCTGCCAAAAATCCAAGCCCATCCCCGGTTGTGAAAGTGGCGATTCGGATGGGGTGGCGGTCAGGCGACCAAGTGCAGTGGTCGGAGCAGAGTAGTCAGCACACCCTTCCGATGATTTTTGGTCGCGAGCCCGGCCCCCAAGGCGCACCGGTGGGCACGGAGGTGGTGTTGATTGAGGAGAACCCTCCGCAGCGGTTGGCTCCCGTCCAATTTTCCCTCGAACTCCAAAACGGTGCGGTGGTGTTACAGGACGATCAAAGTCTGCACGGAACGGAAGTGAGCGGGGTTTCGGTTGGGCCTTCGGCGGGAACGACCCAGGTGCAACTCCCTGCGGGGACCCATGTGCTAGTGGCCGGCGGCGAAGGGTCGCCTTACGTTCTGGCGCTGGAAATTCCGCCTACGGGTTAAGGCGGAGACGGTTAAAGAAGGCGTTCTGTTCTGAATCGCGGTTAAAAATAGCCAGACTCTCCAGGGGCGCGCCGGCTTGGCCGCCGAGTTTACGATCTTTGAGCTCCACCGGGCTTCCACCGCTTAAGGGAAAGAGTTTTAAATCGTAGGTGTCGGGTGATTTGAGAGTGAACTCCGCCCGTAATCCGGCGGGCGTGACCGCGAGACCAGAGTCTGAGGGCTGGGAGCCATCGAAGAGCTGGTAGTTGGTCTGGCCTTCCAAGGCCGTGAGTTCAAAGCGCGCTCCGACATTATAATCTCCCGGTCCATCCGATTTTTTTCCGTTTCTGAGGGTAACGCCCAGGGAGCCGGTGGTGCCGGAATTGGATTTTGGCAGGGGGGTGACGAGATCGACCGAAAAGGTCTGATTGCTTTCCAAGGGTTTGGCAAACCCACGGAAAGCCGCGGCTTCCTGAAAGCCTTCACCATCCGCAAAAACCGCCCAAGATTTTCCCTCGGTAGCCACGACGGAGCTGCCCGACTTTTCCTCCTGCTTGGCGATGTAAAAACCGGCGTAGGATTTTTTCTCAGGGTTCCCATTCGACCGAAGCGTCCAGCCTTCCCAACCCTCGCCCGAGCCGGACCCATCCTTCCACTCCGAGGTGTAGGCTGGGGAGCCTGCCGTGTCGGTCCTCCCTCCGTTTGAGGGAGGAGGAGTGGTGGCGGCTGGGGCGGGTTCGGGTTCGGCATCCGCGACAGCGGCAGCCGGGGCAGCGGTTCCAAAAACCGGCGGATCCTTAAGCGAGACCTCCAGCTTGTCCTTGTTTTCCCGCATAATCTTTTGCATCCCGCTGTCGGGCTCTTCCAAAAGAAAAGGTGGGAGCACCGTGACGGTTTGGCCGCCTCGTTTCTTAGTTTCGTATTTGGCGCCCTGTTTTTCGACAAGGAGGACAAAAGCGAAGTTTCCACCCCCCGCGGCAGAGGGGTCGCCTTGTTCCACTAGAAGAATATCGAGCTTTCTCGGCTGTCCGGCCTTCAGGCTGATCCATTCTCCTTCGCGTAAACGGGCCCACGCCTCGTTAGCCTTGATGGTGGGAAAAAACTCCAGAACCGACTCTCCGGGCCGGTCATTTCGCTC
>JBEANM010000100.1:0-5065 GCA_041165425.1 Verrucomicrobiota bacterium | reverse complement strand
CCGTCGGCGAATAAATATCCCGAGGAGCCAGCGTCACGGTTTCGGCTCACCGGACCTGAACTGTCCGGATTAATTTCTGCCAAAAGGGAATGCCAGCGACCCATCGAGCCGGAGTGAATATGATCTTCTCCTGCCGGCTTGCTGCGGGAGGCCGGAAAAAGCAAAAGACGCTTGGAAGCGTCGGTCATCCGCAGTTGGTTTTGTAACTGGCCGGGTTGGGGATTCCCGGCACGGTCATACGCTATGTCCACTTCGTCATTCAAAAGATAGCTGGTGCCGCCGGCGGTTTTGCGGGACTCCCGGTTTGGATCCAGTGCGGATACGCGGATGCGGTCGTACGACTCCCCCAAATAGGGCCGCAGGGCCCCGATCCAACTCGGCTCCCCCAAACAACTGGTCGGTGGAAAGTTTCCCTGGTTTTCCCCGGCATAAAGGAGAATGCCCTGCCCGATTTGGCGAAGGTTGGAAAGATCTTGGGTTAGTCTGGCTTTGCCCATGCTGCTCTGGATGGCCGGAAACGCCATGCCGGTGAGGAGCCCTATGACCGCGATCCCCACCAATAGCTCTGTCAGGGAGAAGCCTTCTCCCTGACTCCCATAACCGGGCTTTTGCATAATGCAAAAATACGCATACCGAATTATTTGTCAATGCGATTTATTGCGTTTATGGGGGGACATGTCTTTTTTCGGTTTTTCCTCGAAGCCTAAGCCCTTGCCTTCCATTTTCCCTCTGGATGCGTCATTCCCACCCCAAGGTAGCTAACCCGTTGCGCGAGGCCGGACTCAAGTCGACCCCCGGCCGCCGGGCCGTCCTCCAGGTCCTGGAAAAAGCCTCCGCCCCCCTCACCCCGGAGCAGATCCACGCCAAGGTAGGGTCAGAAATCTGCGATCGCGCCACGGTGTATCGCATTCTTGAGTCCCTCGGCGAAGCCGGCCTGGTCCAGCGCCTCATTCTCGAGGGCAAAACGCTCTACCTTCCGGAGGAGTCAAACCACCACCATCACCACATTGTCTGCCGGAAGTGCCGCTCCACGGTCTGCCTGGACGAATGCCTCATCTCCCCGCTGGAAAAAAAAGCCAGCCAACTCGGCTTCCGCGATATCCGCCACTCCCTCCAACTCACCGGCCTCTGCGCCAAGTGCTCAGGCTAAAAATCCGATTGGCCGCTTTACGGCTCCCGCCCGGTACGGGCCTTTGTCCCTAACGGCCCGTAAACGGAATACGTTCCCGAAAAGCTTTGGATCGAATTTTCTGACTTCAGGCTCGAATCAGTAGGTCCAGCCAAACAGCTTCCAGCCGTCGTTCATCCGCTGGGAGCCGTCGGGAGAATCCATCATGTTATTACTAAAAGTCGGCGCCACCCCCTTCTCCTGGATTACCTCGGAGTAAATGGGTTTGTTCGGACTGGCAGGATTCACCACATCCCAGCCGCGGTCCGCCATCGCTACAAACATGCCCACGTCCGGGGAGTTGTCCTCTGGCTGGATCACGCTCCGCGCCTGTTCTTCTTCCGGAGTGCCGGAAACGGCCTGTTGCACCTGGTTGTTCCCCTTGCTGTTGGCGGAACTGCCGGCCACGGTGCGGTCCGCACGGTTTGCGTCCACCTCGGTCTTTTTGACCGGGACCTCCTTCACCGCACCTCCGGCCGTCTTATCCTCCGTCGGTTGGGCAGACAGGGACAAGGTCAGACCGGCCCAAAGGGCGATGGCCAGATGCATTTCCTTCATGCCCATAGCTTATCCTCCTGTTTTTTCCGGGTCAACCGACGCTCCCTCGACATCTTTTTGCCGGTTGGCACGATCCCCCCATGCGAATTTTGGCCATCGACCCCTCCCTCCGGGGCACCGGCTTCGCCGTCCTCGAGGGGACGGCCGAAAAACCGGTGGTCTTGGCCTCCGGCACCATCAAAATCCCCGCCTCCCGCCCCTCCCCCTCCTGCCTGGTGGAGATTCACGACCGCTTGGCGGAGCTGATCCAGGCCCACTCCCCCGAAGCCCTCGCCATCGAGCTGGTCATTTACGTCCAGAACACCCGCACCGCCATCACCCTCGGTGCCGCCCGGGGGGCCGCCCTCCTCGCCGCCGCCCGCGCCGGCCTCACGATCCACGAATATCCTCCCAAACTCGTCAAAAAGGCCTCCACCGGCAAAGGTGCCGCCCGCAAGGAGCAGGTCTCCTTCATGACCCGCGCCCTCTTCGGCCTTCGCCACAACCCTGCCCCCGACGAGGCCGATGCCCTCGCCGTCGGCCTTACCCACCTCCGCCGTTCCGCCTTCACCGCCCGGACCTTGGCGGCAGTTTCCTGACATGATCTCTTTCGTCGAAGGCACCCTGGCGGAATCCTGGCCCACCCGCGCCGTCATCAGCTGCCAGGGAGTCGGCTACGAAGTCCACATTCCCGTCACCACGTACGACCGTCTGCCCAAGGCGGGCGAAAAAGTCCGCCTCCTCACCCACTTGGCAGTCCGCGAGGATGATCACACCCTCTACGGATTCTTCACTACGGGAGAACGAGATCTCTTCCGCCTCCTTCTCCACCACGTGTCGGGAGTCGGCCCCAAGACCGCCCTTTCGATCCTCGCCGGCACGACCCCGCAAACCGTCCGCGATGCCGTGGCCACGGGCGACACCACCACGCTGGCCAAACTGAAGGGGCTCGGAAAAAAAACGGCGGAAAGGATCGTCCTGGAGTTGCGCGACAAACTGCCGGCCCTCGATGCCCTTGCCGGCGGCGCTCCATCCAAAGCTTCCCCCGCCCCGCTCGCCGGGAATTCACAGGATGCACTCCTGGCCCTGCTCGCCCTCGGCTACAAATCGGCGGAGGCGCAGAAAGCCCTCGCCGGACTCGACTCCTCTAAGCTTTCCGGCGAACTCGTCCGCGAAGCCCTGCGCAAGCTGGGCTGAACCTTTAGGTGGGGCGGGGTCAATGACCCCGCCTGATTTGGAGATCGGGTTTTCTCTGCCCAAGGTAGGCGGCCTCATCGAGGCCGCCCTACCTAAGTTCAAACTTGAGAATGAGAGCCTTCCTTAACCCCTGAATTCCTTAACCCCTAAGTCTTCAACCTTCCCCTCGACTTTTTTGGCCGTTTCGATATTTTCTTCCACTCAAACAGGAACCAAACCAAGGAAAAACTTTATGGCCCTCGAATCCGCTGAACGTACCCGTCATCTCACCCCTTCCGCCACGCTGGCCATCGATGCCCGTGCCAAGACCATGAAGGCCGAAGGCCTCGATGTGGTCGGCTTCGGCGCCGGCGAACCCGATTTTGACACCCCGGAACACATCAAGGCCGCCGCGATGGGCGCCCTCGACGCCGGTTTCACCAAATACACCCCTTCCTCCGGCATCCCCGAGCTCCGTTCCGCCATTGCCGAAAAGCTCAAGGCTGACAATGGTCTTTCCTACGAGCCTTCCCAGATCATCGTCACCTGCGGGGCCAAGCACGCCTGCTTCAACGCCATCCTCGCCGCGATCAATCCCGGCGATGAGGTTCTCATCCCCGCTCCCTATTGGCTGAGCTATCCGGAAATGGTCCGCGTCGCCGGCGGCGAACCCGTCATCGTCCCCACCTCGGCCGAGAACGGCTATAAACTGACGCCGGAACTGTTCCGCGAATATATGAGCCCGTTGACCAAGATGGTCATCCTTAACACCCCGGGCAATCCGACCGGCACGGTCTACTCGGAAAACGAACTGGCCGCCCTGGCCGAAGTCGCTCTCGACGAGGAGATCTACATTCTTTCGGACGAAATTTACGAGAAGCTCACCTACGACGATGCGAAGCACTCCTCCTTGGCCTCCTTCAGCAAGGAAGTGTACAACCTCACCTTCACGGTCAACGGCTTCAGCAAGCCCTACGCCATGACCGGTTGGCGGCTCGGCTACGTGGCCGCGCCGGCCCACCTCGCCAAGGTGATCGACTCCATCCAGAGCCATACCACCTCCCATCCCACCTCGTTCGCCCAAAAGGGTGCCCTCGCCGCCTACAAAGGCCCGCAGGACTGCGTTGCGGAGATGCGGAAGGATTACGACAAGCGCCGCCGCCGTTTTTGTGACCTGCTCGCGCTCATCCCAAAGCTCTCCTTCGTGAAGCCGACCGGTGCCTTTTACATTCTCGCCAACGTCTCCAAGACCGGCCTCACCTCCACCGAGTTTGCCGAAAAGCTTCTCGAGAAGGAGCGGGTGGCCGTGGTCCCCGGCAAGGCCTTCGGCGACGACCACACCGTGCGGCTGTCCTACGCCACTTCGATCGAGCAGATCGAGGAAGGTGCCCGGAGGCTGGCGAAATTCTGTAAATAATCCCCTCATTTCGAGAGGGTTACAAAAAATCGGTCGGTTGGCCTTGAATCGGTCGGTTGGCCTTGCGCCCTCGGCTGGCTTAATTATCCTCCCCGCCCATGAGCATACTCTGGATTCTTACCTTCTTTGGAACCATGGCCATTTCTCTCTGGGCAGCCGCCCGGGTGAAATCCGCCTACGCCCGCGGCAGCGAAGTGCCCGCCTCCTCCGGCTACACCGGAGCGGAAGCCGCCGCCAAAATCTTGGATGCCGCCGGCATTCATGATGTGGAGATCACCGAACACGACGGCCTGCTCGGCGACCATTACGACCCGATGCATAAGCGTCTGGTCCTTTCGACCCAGAACTTCCACGGCCACTCGGCCGCAGCCCTCGGCGTCGCCGCTCACGAATGCGGCCACGCCATCCAGCACAAGATCGCCTATGCCCCGCTGCAGTGGCGGATGGCGGCGGTCGGCGCCACCACCTTTGCCTCCCAGATCGTCACCTGGCTTCCCTTGCTCGGCCTCTTTACCGGCATCGGTGGATTTACTTCTAACACCTACCTGATGCTGATGGTGGCGGGTTGGGGCGTGATCATGCTGTTCAACCTCGTCACTCTCCCGGTCGAATTTGACGCTTCCCGCCGGGCCCTGCAGATCCTGCCCAAAATGCGATTCATTTCCCCGGGTAAGGAAACACAAGCCGTCGACTCCGTTCTTCGGGCCGCCGCTTGGACCTATGTCGCCGCCTTTATCACCTCTCTGCTCTACCTCCTTTGGCATCTT
>JBEANM010000099.1:0-4453 GCA_041165425.1 Verrucomicrobiota bacterium | reverse complement strand
CCCCCCGTGTACGTGTTGTTGCCGGCTAGGATGAGCGTGCCAGGCCCATCGTAGGTGAGATTTCCGGATCCGGAGACGACCCCGGTGAGGGTGGTCTTGAGTCGGGAATCCAGATTGAGACCGGAAAAATTGAGAGAGTTGGTGCCGGTGCCGGTAAAGCTGTGGACGGTATAGCCGGCGGCCGCGCCCGTGCCTGTTGAGACCGTTCCTCCGGTCCCAATTTGATTTCCCTGATAACGGACCACCACCAGGCCCGAACCCCCCGCACCGCCGGATTTGGCAGTTCCGCTGGCGGCGCCACCGCCTCCGGCACCGCCGTTTCCGGTATTATTGACAGCTGAAGCACCCGTGACGTTTGCGGAGTTACCCGCTCCTCCCGCTCCGCCCACCCCGTAGTTGCTCGCAGAGCCCAAAATGGATGAAGAGGTCCCGGCACCACCGGCTCCGGCGGCTGTTCCGCTCGCGTTTGCACCTGTTGCGGCGGAACCAGCTCCGCCCCCACCACCCCCGCCCCCAATGTAGGATTTACTCCCCCCAGACCGGGAACCACTCCATCCACCCAAACCTCCCGTTCCGTCAGACCAGGTAAAAGTTGGTGTCGTTGTATTGATCGCAGCGCCCCAGCCGGCGTTTCCACCCGCCGAAGAGACACCGAAAGCCGAAGAGGCGGAACCGTCACCTCCGGTGACTCCGTTCCATCCACCCCCCTGCATTCCACCTCCACCTGCCGCTCCGCCAGTTCCGACAACCACTTGATAATTTCCCGCCGTCAGGGAGTAAGAGCCGCTGTTCACCACACCCGCTCCACCCCCCCCTCCACCACCCGCGGCCCCTCCTCCGGCATAAGCACCACCACCCCCCCCTCCGCCCCCACCCACAATCAGATACTCGGCAAAAAACCCCTGAGTTAGCGTAATGCCGGAACCAGTGGAAAACACGCTGCTATTGGTCGCATTCCCGCTGGTTCCGTTAAGCACCGTGCTTTGGGCGAACGCCGCCCCGGCCCAGCCAAACAGGAGGAGGGCGAGAAAGTTCCTCATCTTTTATTTTCGGCGTCGCATCGCGGCAAACACCGTCATCCCAGCAACCATCAACAAAGCCCCAGCCGAAGGCTCCGGCACCTGCGTAACCGTGACTGCATTCACATAGGGGTCGGTGTTGGCAACCCCTGCCGCTGAACCTGGCGAAAAACCAATGGGAATAGAGCTCCCCGTGGCCACGTACTCAAAACGGTAGACCAAAGGACGCCGGTTGGCGGACAGATCTAAAACCAAGTCATCCAGATACAACAATCCCCCCACCGAAACATCAAAGGTCCTGGCTGCCCAAGCATTGGAAAATAACAAGTCGATCACATAACGGGCCCCGATGGTTGAAGAAATGGTGATAGTGGGCGAAGCGTGAATTCCGGTGTTGGTCAGATCGTTCGCTGCTGCCGATGTTCCAGCCAAACCCGGATATCCCGTATAGTTATAAGATCCGAGAGCTGCCGTGGGAGAAACGGCTGACGTTTGAGCCCCCGTCCAACTGATACCGTTGGCACCGTTCACATGGCTCATGACAATAGTGTTCCAAATGACGGAACTCGTGCCGGCGAGATTGGCTCCTCGGGTCACCCCGCCGACATACGCGTTGTACTGGTTCCCAAAAGAATTGAAATCGAAGCCTGGATCATCAATGAATTGACCAAACATCACTGTCTCGGCACGGGCCAAACTTCCCGCCACCAAAAAGAGTGCAAAAATTTTCTTCATCGGAGCTGTCATGTGGGAAGGGGTGACGAAATACACAACATATCCCTCATTATTAACTATTTATAGGAGCTGTTTCCAAAATTTCAAGGGGCCGAATTTTTCTCTTAACTCTTTAATACACAACGCTGATTATCTTTCCTAATCTCAATCCTAATCCTAATCCTGCCCCAACATCCGTGTGCTCCAAATATTCCCGTAAGAACAAAAAGGCCAAGGTCGGGAAGAAGGAAGTTCCCATCCCGGCCGAGCCCCAACCCGTCATCCGGGCCGGCTCGTTCGACCTAGAGATCGCCGAACTCCGCTGGGGCTTGATCCCCTCCTGGGCCCAGGATCCCAAAATCGGCCTCCAGTGCATCAACGCCCGGGCCGAAACCGTTGCGGAAAAGCCGGCTTTTCGTGACTCTTTCGTCCGACGCCGCTGCCTCGTCCTGGCCGACTCCTTTTTTGAATGGGAAGCCCAAGGCCGCCGCAAAATCCCGTGGCGCTTTGAACGGCCGGACCACGAACCCTTCTGCATGGCGGGCCTCTGGGACCGCTGGAACTCCCCCGAAGGCCCGCTGGAAACCTTCACCATCCTCACCTGCCCGCCCAATCAACTCATCGGACCGGTTCACAGCCGCATGCCCGTCCTCCTCTCCCCCGATCAAGCCGAGCATTGGCTGTCCGAGGGAGGAACTTCGCTGCTCATCCCCGCCCCCAACGATTTCCTCATCAAACTCCCCGTCGAACCCGAACTACCGAAAGACGGTTTGTTTGGCGCTCTCTAGGTTCCGTTCACTTTCACCTTGGCCCCCTCAGACCTGGCCCCGCCCATCCGATCCACCGCATCCTGCGGGGCTGGTTGTCCGCTTACGCGGGGGGATTCACGTTCACGAATTCTTCCCGCCTGAAACCCTCCATAGCTCCTCCGCGTAGCGGGTTAGGAGCAAAGGAGGGCTCCTTTCCGCCTCCCGCAATTTCCCTGAAGGGCCCCGCTCCGCCGGGGCCATCCCTCGGCGTCCTCTGCGCCCTCGGCCTGCATAGCTTCAGCGAAGCAGGCTCTGCGGTAAAAAAAATAACCAATGGGTCGCTGTTGTTTTACCGCTGAGACGCAGAGATCGCAGAGATTTTTTGCGCTTTCCGATTTTCGACTTTCGACTTTCCGTTCACATTAACCTTCACGTTCACAAATCCCCCTATCTCCTAACTCCTAGCTGCTATCTCCCAACCACTACGGCGCCAGTCGTTCCCGCTTCCAGCCTCCCCCCTCCTGCCGGTACCGCAACCGATCATGCAGCCGGCTCTTTCTGCCCTGCCAGAACTCCCACAACTCCGGCTTTAACCGATACCCTCCCCAGTGTTTCGGACGGGGCGGATCTTTCGGATATTCGGCCGCATATTTCCCGGCGGCTTTTTCAATCACGGTCCGATTGGCAATCACCTGACTCTGGGGCGAAGCCCACGCCCCGATCCGGTGATCGAACGGTCGGCTCTTAAAGTAGTCGTCACTCTCCTTGTCGCTCACCTTCTCCACTTTGCCCTCGATCCGCACCACCCGCTCCAGCTCCACCCAGTGAAACTGCAGCGCGGCCCAAGGGTTGCTCGCCAGTTCGATCCCCTTGCGACTCTCGTAATTCGTGTACCAGACGATTCCCCTCTCATCATACCCTTTGATCAGGACCGGACGCGTGCTGGGCCGGTTTTCCTTGGAAATTGTGGCTAAGGTCATGGCGTTGGGCTCCGGAAGCTCCGCCCGGATCGCCTCATGGAGCCACTGGTCGAACTGCTTCAGCGGATCCGCGTGGGATGCCTCCTCACTGAGCTCCGCCTTCTCATAGCTCTTGCGCAGATCCGCCACATTGGTTTTGCTGCTCACATCCCAATTCTACCACGCTCTCTGCCTCCATGACACCCACGATGATGTCATCACGACTTTTGGCAAAATGTCGTATTCCCTTCGGGCTCGATCCCGCAAAAAAAGAAATGAGAAAACATTCCATGGAATGTTTTCTTGTCCTAAAATTTACCCAATCGGTGAGCCCTGATCTCAAAACCAAGCAACAGAAGCTAGAGGGGCTGATCCGCCTTTGGCCCTCGGCCTTTGTAGCCTACTCGGGCGGGGTCGACTCCGCCTTCCTGCTCTGGATCGCTCATCAAATCCTTGGTTCCAAGGTTACCGGCATTCTCGGCGACTCCCCCAGCCTTCCCCGCTCAGAACATTCCGCCGCCCTGGCCTTCGCCCGGAGACATGGCCTGCCGGTCGAAGTTCTCAAAACGCTGGAACTGGACGACCCCTCCTACACCGCCAACCCGCCCAATCGCTGTTACTTCTGCCGCTCGGAACTTTTCCAGCGGATGGAGGAGTTGGCCCAGCTCCGCGGAGTCGCCGTTCTCGCCTATGGGGAAAACTTTGACGACTCCCGGGAAGTCCGGCCCGGTCGCGCCGCCGCCGGAGAGTTCTCCGTGGCCGCCCCCCTTCGCGAGGCCGGTCTGACCAAGGCCGATGTCCGGGCCCTCGCGCGGGAAGCCGGGTTGGAAGTCGCCGAAAAACCCGCCGCCCCCTGCCTCTCCTCCCGGCTCGCCCCCGGTCTCGCCGTCACCCCCGACCGACTCGCCTCCATCGAAAAGGCCGAGGAGGCTGTCCGTCGTCACGGCTTTCGCATCGTCCGCGTCCGCCATCTGGGCGAGAAGGCCCTCGTCCAAGTCTCCCCCGAGGAGAC
>JBEANM010000098.1:0-4469 GCA_041165425.1 Verrucomicrobiota bacterium | reverse complement strand
AAGTTTAACGATCCCTACCTCCGCAAGTCCTCCAGCTGGCAGGAATTCATCCCCTTTATTGAGGAGTTTGTGCGGAATCTGAAACGGTTGGCCAAGGATCTGGAAACCCCGGTGGTGGAGGGGAATGGCCAGAAAGGGCTGGGGGAGCTTTCCGAGTTCGAAGCCGACCTGTTGAAAAACGAGTACCTAAGCCTGGGCGAGGACGGAAAAACCATCCTGATGCTGCTTCGCCCCAGCGTGGAGGAACAGAAGAGCGCCACTCCCTTCACCGGGGTGATCCAGCGGGTCCGTCATGTGGTGAAAGAGACCAAACCGGAATTTCCTAACGTCAGCATGGGCGTCACCGGGGAACCAGTTCTGCTGGACGATGAGCTCCGGCAAAGCGAGCGGGACATGATCTTTGCCTCCATCCTGACGCTGGCCCTGATTGTGGTGCTGTTTTTCCTGGCTTACGGGGAGTTTAGCCGGCCGCTGATGGCCATTGTGGCTTTGCTGGCGAGCATTGTGATCTGTCTTGGCCTGACGACACTGGTGATTGGCCACCTCAACATCATTTCCCAGGCCTTCATTGTCATGATCCTCGGTTTGGGGATCGATTTTGGGATCCAGTTCCTCGGCCGCTATGAGGAGGACTTAAGCCGGGGACAGAGCCCGGCCGAGGCGGTGGAAAACACCATGGCCACCACCGGCAACGCCCTGTTGACCGGGGGCGGAACGACCGCGGCGGCCTTTTACGCGATGTGTTTCAATGATTTCACCGGGTTGACGGAGCTGGGCTGGATCGCCGGCACGGGCGTTCTCTTGGCCCTCGCCGCCAGCCTTTCCATTTTGCCGGCCCTGCTTCTCTGGCGGGATCGGAATGCGGCGAAGGTGAAAGTGGGTGCGATGCTGCGGTTTGGTTTTGGGGAAAGGCTGGACCGCAAGCTAACCTTCCATCCCTACCTGGTTCTCGTCGGGGCTGCGGGGCTCTGCTGGCTGGCTTGGCAACAGGCCCGGAGGGTGACCTTTGATTATAACCTCCTGCACCTGCAAAACCCCGAGATGGAGTCCGTCCAGTTGACCCGTGAACTATTGGACACCGGGAAGGGTTCGGTGATCTACGGCGTGGCCATTGCGGACAGCGTGGAACAGGCGGACCAGATGGCCGATCAGCTCCGCGAAAAGTCAGCCGTGAGCAAGGTTCGGACCTTGGGAGATTTTGTGCCGCGCGACCAAAAGAAGCGTTTGGAAGAGGTGAGCCGGATTGCGAAAGTGGCGGGCGACATCACCCTCGGGACCGGGGCCGAGCAGGGGGTGGATGTAAAGAAAGCCAAAAAAGACCTCGAGTTTCTGCTCGAGTCCTCCCAAGAGGGCGCAAAGCAGGCCAAGTCTTACATCGGACTCTCGAAACGGGCGCGGCAAGCGGTGGAGACCTTTGAAAAACTTATCCCGCCGCTGGAACGGGCTGTGGCCGCCTTGGACAAACTGGATCCGGAGGAGGCGAAGAAGCGGCTGGAGCGGCACCAGGTAAAACTGGTCGGCTCCATCGCCCAGAATCTCGACTGGTTGAAAACCCAGCGGGGGGACCGGGCCCTCACCACGGCGGATTTGCCGCCGGAGCTGAAGCAGCGTTACCTCAGTAAGAACGGTAAGGTGTTGATTGAGGTGGAGCCCTCGGTCGATGTCTGGGAAAGGAAGCCGACCGAGGAGTTTGTGGGCCAACTCCATTCCGTGGCCCCGGATGCCACCGGCACACCGGTGATGAATTTGGAGTACATCGATCTTCTTAAGGAAAGCTACGTGCAGGCAGCGCTGTACGCGGCCGGGGTGGTGGTGGTGCTGATTTTTCTGCTCTTCCGTAGGATCAAGGATGTGTTGCTGACGCTGCTGCCTTTGGCGATCGGGGTTCTCTGGATGTTTGGTCTGTTGGGGGCTCTCAAAATTCAACTCAACCCCGCCAATATTGTGACCTTGCCGATGGTCTTGGGCATTGGGGTGGCCTTCGGGGTGTACGTCGTGGCCCGCTACCGCGAAGAGGGGAAGGTCCGCATCTTTGAATCCAGCACGGGCAAGGCGGTTGTTTTGTCTGCCCTGACGACCTTGTTCGGTTTCGGTTCGATGTTGATCGGGGAATACCGCGGCCTGGTCAGTCTGGGCATGGTGATGAGTCTGGGCGTTCTCTGTTGCCTGGTCAGCGCGGTGGTGATTCTGCCCCAAATTCTTTCCCTCTTCGACCGCGCCATGGGCGAGGAAGAGCGGGATCCCGGCCCCTAAAACTCGAAACGGTAAGGCTGGAGACGGGCGGAAAGCTCTTTCAGCACGCGGTCCTCGTCCGCCCGGTCTTTGGCGGCAAAGGTGACACTGAAGCGCACGTTGGCCCCGGCCTCGTCCCACGGCACGGTGGAGACAAGCTGTTCCTCGATCAGCCACTTGGAAAAAGCCTCGCCGTTGTCAAAGGCGACGGTTTTGCCGTTTTGGGCCGCCTTGGGCGCCCGGGTGTAGAGGAAGAAGGAACCGGCGGGCTTTTCGGCGGCAAAGCCGGCTTGGCGCAGTACTTTCACCAGGCCATCCATCCGGCGGCTGTACTTGGCGGAGGTGTCCCAGGTGATTTTGGGATTCTCGAAGGCCGTGGCGGCGGCGTGCTGCACGGCGAGGAACTGGCCAGAGTCGGTGTTGTCCTTGATGTCGGCGTAGGCTTTCACGAGAAGGGGATGGCCGACGACAAAGCCACAGCGCCACCCGGTCATGTTGAAGGCCTTGCTCACGGTGTGGAGCTCGAGCCCGACCTCCTTGGCGCCGGGGGTGGAGAGGAAGCTGAGGGGCTTGCCCTCAAAAATCAGTGCCGTGTAGGCCGCGTCGTGGATCACGACGATTTCCTCCCGGCGGGCGAACTCCACAACTTGGCGGAAAAAATCGGCGGTGGCCGAGGCTCCGGTCGGGTTGTTTGGGTAGTTGAGGACGAGAACCTTAGCCTTGTCCAGCACCGGCCGGGGGATGGAGGCTAGATCAGGCAGGAAACGGTTGGCCGCGGTGAGGGGAAGGGCGTGGACGACCCCGCCATAGTAGGTGGCGTGGGTGCCGAAGACGGGGTAGCCGGGCGTGGTCATGAGAACCACGTCCTCGGGGTCAATGAGCGCGGCAGGCAGGATAGAGAGGGCGGCTTTGCTCCCGATGGAGTGGCAGATCTCGGTTTCCGGATCGGCCTCCACCCCGAAGACTTCCTTCATGTACTTGGCGGCGGCGGCCCGGAGGCGTGGGCCCCCGTTGTCGGCGTAGCCGCGGTTCTCCGGCTTGGCGGCTTCCAGGGAGAGGGAGGAGACCACCCGGGGATCAGCCATCGAGTCGGGTTCTCCCACGCCGAAGTCGAGGAGCTCCTTGCCTGGATGAGCGGCGAGCGCGGCCCGTTTGGCCCTCTTGATGCGCTCAAACTTGTAGATCGGGGCCTCCTTTAGGCCATAGCCAGGGCCGCCGATTCGGCGGGCGAAGAGGTTGTGAAGATAGGTCATATTTTTGTAAGCTCCGATGGCCGTGAAGATTATGACAAAACCCGCCCAAATGCAAAAGGCCAGCCAGGCATGGAGGAAAAAGGGTCTCCAAATCGCTCTAGTTCCGACCATGGGTGCACTGCATGAGGGGCATCTGGCTCTGATCCGGCGCGCGGCTGCTTTGGCCGATCGGGTGGTGGTTAGCGCCTACGTGAATCCCACCCAGTTCAATTCCCGGGCGGATCTCCAGAAGTATCCGCATCGTCCCGGGCTGGATGCGGCTCTGGCGAAACGGGCGGGTGCCGATCTCCTATTCCGTCCCTTGGGGCTCTATGCCAAGGATGCTTCCACCTGGGTGGAGGAAATGGACTGTTCCAGGGGCCGATGTGGGGATCGGCGACCAGGGCATTTCCGGGGTGTAACCACCGTGTTGACCAAACTTTTTCACCTCGTGCAGCCCGACGTCGCGGTTTTTGGAGACAAGGATCGCCAACAGTGCGAAGTCGTTGAGCGGATGGTGCGGGATCTTTTCTTTCCGGTGAGGATCGTTCGGCATGCTGTAGTCAGGGAAAAAGACGGCCTACCGCGGAGTTCCCGAAACTCGCGCCTCAATTCGGTCCAACGGCGCACGGCGGGAAGCTGGGCCCGCGCCTTGGCGGAGGCGGCCCGTGCGGGAAAGGAGAGGGCGGTTTCCCTCTACCGGCAAAAGCTGAAAAAAGTACCAGGTGCCCGCCATGAATATGCGGAGACCCACGGAGGGCAGCTGTATGCCGCGGTACGGGTCGGAGGGGTGCGCCTGATCGATCATCGGCCCTGCGGGAGGTCCCGTTGATCCGGCTGCTTCTGGTTCTCTGTCTTCTCGCCTTACCAGCCGTGGCCAACGAGGCCTGGGAGGTAGCGCGGGTCGGGCAGGTCGATTACGTCACCCTCGATTCGTTTAAAAAATTCTACGGATTGAAGGGGCCATCGGAAGTGGATCCGGAGCGCTCCTTCGACCTGAGTTCC
>JBEANM010000097.1:0-4471 GCA_041165425.1 Verrucomicrobiota bacterium | reverse complement strand
GTGGCCAGCGAATTTCTGCCCGCGCTGAAAGAAGACGGCTTTATCGATGTCTTGAAGGAAAACGCGGCCCGGCAGCGTGGCCTTTGGAACATGCGGCTGGATGGGGAAGGCCAGCCCAGCCTTGGATTCATCGTGCCCATTTACCCGGTGGATGCCTCGGACAACGCCAAGCCGATCGCCTATGTGGTGGGCCTGAAGCAAGTGGCCAAGGAGCTTTTCCCTTTGATGGCGCAACCGGGAGAGACGCTGAAGAGCGGGGAGAACTACCTGGTGCAGGAGAAGCCCGGCACCTCGGGTAACACAGTGCAGTTTCTCACGCCCCGCCGGGAGCCGCTGCCCAATGGGACCAAGCCGATGACCAACGATTCGCCGAACGACCCCGAAAACTCGGCGGCCTCCTTTGCGCTCAAGCAGCCCGGAGCCTTCGGAATCCGCCCCAGTTACGCCAATGTGCCCAGTCTGGTGCTGGGCCGGAAAATTGGCGGCACGCCTTGGGTGGTGGTCCGGACCGCAGCGGAAGAAGAAGCTCTGGGGCCGGCCAAGAAGCGGCAGACGATGATGCTGATCGGATTCACGCTGGTACTCGGCTTGGCTTCGGTTTCGATGGGGGTGGCGTGGAAGCACGGCGCGGAAATCCGGGCCTCGGCGGAGGCCCAGCGCCTCAAGATTGCAGCCGAACGTTTCACTGGATTCTCCAAATTCCTACGGGTGATCACGGATAACCAGCCCACGGCGATTGCGGCGGTGGACGGCGGGGGTAAGTACAGCTTCGCCAACCGGACCCTGGCGGAGGCGGCGGGAATCACCACCGAGGAAGTGGCCGGCAAGACGATGCCGGCGGTGATTGGCCCGGTGCGGGCGGCGGCGTACCAGAAGATCAACAAGCAGGTGATCGACGACCTATATCCCGGTTGGCCGGCGGACCGGACGGAAGGCAAGTGGCAACCGCAGAAGGGCCGGTTTGAGTTCGAGGAGGGTGGAAAGAAGAAGTACACCAAGACCGATCACATTCCGTTGCGGGCGGATCGCGACCATCCCCCGGGCGTTCTCCTGATTGAGCAGGACATCACGGAGTTCATCGTGGAGCGGGAAAAGCGTGAGAAGATGTTCCGTGGTTTGATCGACGCTTTTGTGGGTGAGGTGGACAGCCGGCAGGCCCAGGCGGCGCGAACCAACGCCAAGCTGATCGGCCGGATCGCCCGTGGGGCGGCTGAAGAAATGGGATTAACCCTGATCGATGTCGAAACCGCAGAGTTGGCCGGGGAACTTATGAATCTTGGAACCATGGCCCTACCTAATGAGGTGGTGGGCAAAGGGGGATCCCGCAACGACGATGAAAAGCGCCGGATGCGTGAGGCCATCCTGCGAAGTGCGGATCTGGTCGCCAATCTGGAGTTTCAGGGGCCGGTGGCGGAGACCATCCGGCAGTCCCAAGAGCGGGCGGACGGCAGCGGTTTCCCGAACCGACTGGCGGGGGACGCCATTTTGCCTTCGGCGAAAGTCGTGGCGGCCGCCAAGAGGTTGGTCGATCTGATCCAAGGCCAGGAAGGTGCGCCCCAGTCTATCGATCAGGCTTTGCGGACGATTATGAGCGAGGCCGGAACGTCCTTGGACCGTGGCGCTGTGGCGGCAATGGTCGACTTCCTGGATAACCGCGGCGGCCGCGGAAAGGTCGGACTCGCCTAATCCGGGATCAAACTCTGGTCGACGGTGTCGTCGAACCGGAGGTTGAGTAGCTTCCAGTCCGCCCCGACGGGCATGTAGTAAACGAATTGCCAGCGGAGGGGCTTCTTCGTGTGGAAGCTTAGGTAGGTGAGATAGATCACCCGGGTGCCCACGGGGCGCTGGTCATAAAGTTCCACCCCTTGGAGAGGACCGAACACCTCCAGGCCCTTGCGGATGTTTTCCACGAACTCCGGCACGGCGGCAGGATCGGATAAGGAAGGATTGTTGGCGACCAGGCTCCGAAAGCTGTCATCGATCTTCCCGGCTTGAATGCCGTTGAAAAATAAATCCAGCTGCTTTTGGACAGCGGCCGGGGCTGGTTTGGCGCTGGGGTTACGGGGGAGGAGTTGGGGGAGCAGGGTATTGACCCGCGGGAGATTGTTGGTGGCTTTCTCCTTTTCCTTGTCTTTGGCGGCAGGTGCCAAGGTGGCGCTCAGAATCAAAAGCAGGGCGATAGGGATGATCTTCATGGCAGGAGTTTCTGAATCCTTTCCCGACCACTCTGCAGGATGGGGTTGCCGTGGGCAAAAAAGATTCTCCGGATGGGCAGGTGCAAAAGGCTGCCCAGGCTTTTTGGCAAAAGAGCAGGGTCGCTGCAGTACTTGTCCGGAAGAAGCATGAGTCCATGGGGAGCCAGGTTGATGAGGGCATCGCCCAGCACCAACGACCCGCTGGGGCTGTGAAAGTAGGCCGTTTCTGCTTCGCCGGCGCCGGGAAGGGGGATGGAAGTAAAGCCAGGTGGGTGATCCGTGAGGATGGCCTGCCATTCTTTGGCCAGATCTGCGCAGGCCCGGTCATGGTTACCGTTGGTTTTGACGACCAAGACCGGGGCGGGGGGTTGGGGCGACGGCTCGGGCCAATGGATTGGATCAAAAAGAATCGTTCCCGCGGATCCGTGAAAGTAGGTCGACCAGAGTTCTGCCTTGCAGGTGGGGTCGTAAGCGTGCCAGGTGGCAAAGCCGTCGCCGTGGGGTGCGAGCGGACCCGGAGAAAGGCTCAAGGGACTATTTCTTCAGCGTGGCGGCGTACTGGCTGGCAGAAAGGAGGTGGTCGGTCGCGGCGGAGGCGGGCTTTAGCCGGAAAAGCCATCCTTGGGCATAGGGCTCGCGGTTGATCAGGCCGGGATCCGCAGAGAGGGCGGTGTTGGTCTCGGTGACCTCGCCCGCGATGGGGGCGTAAATATCGGAGGCGGCCTTGACGCTCTCGACCGTGGCGATGACATCCCCCGCATTCACTTTTCGGCCGGGTTTTGGGAGATCGACAAAAACGACGTCGCTCAGTTCTGTCTGGGCGTGGTCGGTGATGCCCACCGTGCCATGGTCTTTTTCCAGCCGGACCCACTCGTGGGTTTTGGCGTAGCGAAGATCCTCGGGAGTATTCATCGGTTTTGCAGGAATTTTCTTTTGGAGACCTTGGCAGGGACCCGCCGCCCGCGCACTTCAAATTCCAAAAGTTGTCCCAAAGCCGGGGCGGGGGATCCCACCAAGGCCAGGGCGATGCCGTATCCAAGCGTGGGGGAGGGTAAACCGCTGGTAATCTCGCCGATTTTCTTTTCATCGTGAAAGACCGGATAGCCGTGGCGGGGTGGAGCCTGACCTGGTTCGCTGGCCAGGCCGATAGTAACGCGGGGCGGTCCGTTTTTCTTCTGACTTTCCAGGGTGGAGCGACCGGGAAAGGAACGGGGGCGTTGGATATCGACAAAAAATCCCATCCCTGCCTCCACGGGGGTGATCTCGTAGGAAAGATCCTGGCCGTTGAGCGGAAGGCCGGCTTCGAGGCGAAGGCTGTCCCGTGCGCCCAGTCCGCAAGGCAGGAGGCCATCGGACTTGCCGACTTCGAGCAGTCGGGTCCAGATTTTGGGTCCGATTTTCAGGTCGGTAAAAATCTCAAATCCATCCTCCCCGGTGTAACCCGTCCTGGCCACCAAGGTGTCACCGCCCTCCAGCTTGGTGCGAATGATTCGGTTGCGCTCCGGCAGGGCGGTTCCGGATGGCATGAGTTTGGCAAGGATGGCAGGAGCCTTAGGCCCTTGGAGGGCCATGCCCACCGTCGATCCCGGAGAACCGGTAAAGCGCGCCTGGGGACTTTCCTTCTGTTTCAGTAAATCCTGCACTTCCCGGTGGCGTGAGGCGTTCACGACCAGAAAGAAGTCCGCGGGACCCATCCGATAGATAAAAAGGTCGTCAATCACGCCGCCGCGTTCGTTGGGCAGGAAGGAGTAGTGACCCTCCCCCTCGGTCAATTTGGCGGGGTCGTTCGCGAGTAGGCCTTCTAGACAGGCGAGGATTCCGGGGCCCGTGGCGCGAATCTGGCCCATGTGGGAGATGTCGAAAAGGCCAGCGGCCTGTCGGGTCGCCTGATGCTCCTGCAGAAGGCCGGAAAATTGCACGGGAAGATTCCAGCCGGCGAAGGGGATCATGCGGGCCCCGGCGGCGAGATGGCAGTCGGCTAAAGGGGATTGGGCAACGGGCTCCGACATGAAACTAAAACCTAAGGTGGAAGAAGGAGGAGTCAACGGTCTGGCGGAGGGGACGGGGGATCGGTAAACCAATTCCATGCCGAATTCCCCCGTTCGCCTGCTGGATCTGATGCGTCAAACCGAGGATCCCCGGGTCATTAACCTTGCGGCCGGCATCCCGTCGCCGGACTTCCTGCCGTTGGAAGCCCTGAAAACCGCCCTGGAGCAGGAGGTGGCCAGTCAGGCCCGCGCCATGTTCAGCTATCACCGGCCGGAAGGCGCGGCTCC
>JBEANM010000096.1:0-6088 GCA_041165425.1 Verrucomicrobiota bacterium | reverse complement strand
CAGGGCGGCCCCAACGATCTTCGGGCTCAGCGGGCCAAGGCGACCAAAGCCGCCACCCGGCCGGCCAGATCGTCGAGATTTTCCGGTACGATCTTTTCCGTGGTCACCGTGGGGTGCAACCGGTCGTGACTGCTGTCCAGCTTGATCCCTGGGGTGTATTCGTCGGAGAAGATCATGTCGTTGACGAAATCCCGGCCGCCGTTTCTTCCCGTCCATCGCCAATAGAGATCCCTCATTTTGCGGTCGGATTCAATCAAGATCACGGAGACGACGGTTCCCTTGAGACGCATCGTCAATTCACGAAACGAGGGGAACCACGAGGGAGGCTCGGAAAGCTCCCCGCGGATGATCAGCGTCTCCTGGCGAATCAGGTCGCGCACCGCGAGCTCAAGTTCGCTTTCCCCGGGACCATGGCAAGAATTTCCCGCCATCCCCCATTCGACCAACTCCCACCCGGAGCGTTCAACTCAATTGCCCCAAAACCGCGTGTCCGCCATGCTATTCGCCCAGTGAACCCAACCTCCGCCCCCATGGCCCGCGGCAAAACCACCTCTCGGCTAAACCATGCTGAGGTGCTCCGGATTGTCCGATTTGGGATCGTGGGTGCGGCGGGGACGCTCTTAAACACCCTGGTGGTGTGGGTGATTCTTTCCCTTGGCTACAACTACTTCGGCTGGCATCCGGGGGACCACACCGTCGTCACAACCGCCGCCGCTCTCTCCTGGATCCTCTGCTGTGGGACCAACTACCTCCTGAACGCCTTCTGGACCTTCCATCACTGGCCGCCCCACTGGCGCCAAGCCCTCCACTACTACTCCACCGCCCTGCTTAGTTTTGGAGTCCAAATCCTCGTTCTGAACTTCTTGGTCTTTCTCTTGGACAGCGCCCGCCCCATCGAAACTGCCGTCCTGAACGGCGTCGCTGTCGCCACCGGAGCTCTTCTCAACTACTTGGCCGCCTCCCTCTGGGTCTTTTCCCCCAACCGCCACCCGTGGCGAAAGCTCCACCGGTGAAATTTTCCCGGCCCGATGCGGAGACCACCGTCCCTTCGGGCGGAGACTGGCAAGCCGCCCTCGCCTCCACCACCCACCTCGGTATCGGCGCCCATGCCGATGACCTCGAAATCATGGCCTTTCCTGGCATCTGCGCCTGCCGGGAACAAAAAAATCTCCGCTTCTCCGGCGTCGTGGTTACGGATGGAGCCGGCGCCCCGCGCTCCGGCCCTTTTGCCAAAAAATCCGGACCAGAACTCACCCAAATCCGGCGGGACGAGCAGAAACAGGCGGCGGCTTTGGGTGGCTACGCCGCTGTAATCCAGCTGGCCCACCCCAGTGCGGATGTTCGCGGCGCGGGTCGGGCCGCCCTCACTTCCGACCTCCTCCAAATTTTAAAAGCCGCCAAACCCAAGGTTCTCTATCTCCACAACCCAGCCGACCGTCACGAAACCCATCTCGCCGTGCTTCTCGCCAGCCTGACTGCCCTCCGCCAACTCCCTCCCGCCGAACGTCCCACCGAAATCTACGGTGCCGAGGTTTGGGGCGACTTGGATTGGGTTCCTTCGGACAAGGTAGTCCGCCTCCCCTGCCCCGCTCCCGCCGATTTTGGCCCATCCCTTCTCCGCGTTTTTGAATCCCAAGTGGACGGAAAACGGTATGACCTCGCCGCCGCCGGCCGCCGCCGGGCTCAGGCCACCTTTGCCGATGCCTACAACCCCGACCAAGCCGAGGAAGTAGTGCTGGCTTTGGATCTGAAACCATTGGTGGAGAATCCCCAACTCTCTTTAGCCGATTTTATTTCCGCCCTGGCCCACGCATTCCAAAAACAGACCCTGGACCGAATCCGCCGGCTGGAGTCGGTGTAGTCGTGAGCTCCCCCGACCTCTCCTCCCGCGTTTCCGAGGCTACGCACCGCCTCGTCGGCCATCTGCAGCGTACCCAGATCACCGACGGCAGCTGGTCGGTCCCCTACACCGGGCCGAACTTCCTTCTCCCCCTTTACGTCATCACCACCCACCTGACCCGCAGGCCCATTCCCGATGCAGAACGCCCGCGATTTGTGGCCGGACTCCTCAAACCCCAGCTTCCCGACGGCTCCATCGGACTCCACGAGGAGTCGGTTCGCGGCGCGGTCTTTACCAGTTCCATCTCCTACGCCGCTCTGCGTTTGCTGGGCGAGAAACCCGACCGACCGGAACTGGAAAAAATGCGGGGCTGGATCCACGCCTCTGGCACCCCGGTGAAAGCTGCCGCCTGGGGCAAGTTCATCCTCGCTCTGCTCAACCTTTATCCATGGCACGGCGTCACCCCCGTGCCTCCTGAACTTTACCTCCTGCCCAAATGGTTTCCCCTCCAGCCGATCAACATCTCGGGCTACGTGCGCATCGTTTACCTGCCCATGGCCTACTTTTATGGGCGCCGCTGGCAGGCACCGCTGGATCCGGTGTTGCGCGAACTCCGCCGTGAGCTCTATCCCCAAGGCTACGGAGAAATCAAATGGTCCCGGCACCGGGCCGACCTTGCCCCCACAGACAACCTCGTTCCCGAATCCCTGCCGGTCCGCCTGCTGATGCCGCTCGTCCAGCGAGTGGAACCCTGGATTCCCGCCTGGATCCGCCGAAAGGCCCTCAAACTCACCTACGAACATATTCTCTACGAAGACGAGCAGTCGGACTATATCCGCCAAGCTCCGGTCAACGCCTGTTACAACACCCTCGCCCATTTTCTTGAGGGCCAACCGGAGCGCGTGGAAAAAAGCTGGGCCAAACTACCGCTCTATCTTTGGCAGCATGCCGACCACACCGCCTGCCAAGGCTTCACTTCCTCCAAAGTCTGGGATACGGGCTTTACCCTCCAGGGCCTGACGAAACTCCCCTCTGGCTCCGTGCCGGCCGATGTCGTGCAAAACGGCTGCCGCTATCTCCGCGAAAATCAGGTCATTGACGAGCTGCCCAACCCGCGGCGGTACCACCGCCTGCCCCGGAAAGGCGGCTGGCCCTTCAGCGAGCGCAAGAACGGCTGGTCGATCGCCGACTGCACCGCCGAAAGCCTTCTTGCCCTCATTCAATCCAAGCCGTTTCTTCCAGAATCGACTTCGCCGGAGATCATCCGCGATGGTCTGAATTTTATTCTGAGTTACCAGAACAAGAACGGTGGGTGGGGTAGCTGCGACCGGATCGTCGGCCCCGAATGGATCGAAATCTTCAACGGCTCCCACGTCTTTGCCGACATTATGGTCGACCACTCCTTCGCCGAATGCACCGGCTCCGTCCTCGCCGCTCTTGCCTTGGTTCGGCAGGAATTCCCAGAAATGGAGCGGGCTCGGCTCGATCGGGCCATCCAAAACGGCATTCGCTATCTCACCGACACCCAGTTGCCCGACGGCTCTTGGGAAGCCGTTTGGGGCATCTGCTTCAACTATGGGACCTCCTTTGTCCTGCCCGGTCTTCGGGCCGTGGGAATTCCCTCCGATGATCCTCGCGTGAAATTGGGTCGGCAGTTTCTCCTGCGCCAGCAACTCGCCGACGGCGGTTGGGGTGAACACCCCGACTCCTGCTATGAGCGGCGCCCTATTCCCTCAAAAACCAGTTTGGTGGAACCGACCGCCTTGGCTGTGATCGCCCTGCTCGCCACCGGCCCCAAGGACGAGCCGGCCGTGACCCGCGGACTGGAATTTCTCCTGCAGACCCAACTGCCCGACGGGGACTTCCCGCCCCAACCCATCCCCGGACTCTTTTACCGCACCACGCTCATCCGGTACGACCACTACAAGCGCGCTTTCCCCCTGAAGGCCTTCGCGAAATTTTTGGAATCGTAAACCTAGATTAGAAAATAGACGTTCAGGTTAACCTTAACGTTAACGAAAAGCTGAAATTTTGTGGCTTTTAACTTCTGGATTTAACCAACCCCGCCAACGCGTACGCCAGCGGCAACCGAATCCAACTGACAGCGGATGCCAGATCGGCCGCCCCGACCCGGGAGGACGGACGTCCCTTCCAGGCTCCCCAGAGGGCCTTGAGGAAGGGGCCGGCAAAAGTGAGGAAAGAGCGGCCGTTGCCCATGAGGAGACCCATGGTTCTCGCCCGCTCTTTTTCATCATTGCGCCAGAGCGAAACCACCGCCCGCCGGAGGGACTGCGAGAAGGCGTCTTCTTTGGAGAAACACTCGTAAAGGGCACGGGAAAGAAGTTCCGGCACCCGGCAAGCACGCCGCCGACTACGGGCAAAGGAACGGAAATCCGGCGCCTCGGCCAATTCGATCGCATCCACCAGGCCGTTGGTGATTCCGGTGGCCGTCAGCGGATGCGTATGCCCGGCCGCGTCCCCGATCAGGATCCGGCGACCATTGCCGTAATCGGCCCGGCGGATCTGCTCCTCCGCCGGTTGCCGCCAGACGGGCGGCAGGGTGTCGCGGATCGCCTCGATCAGCCAGTTTGGATCCTTCATTTCGGTTTTGTATTTTAAGGGAACATCGACGCAGATCCGCACGGTGGAAGGCGCGATTTCATAACCAAGCAGGAAGCTAGGTTGCCCCAAAAAGACGTGTCCGTAGTCGGGGTACGGGGCCTTCACTCCCTCGAGCAGAATTCCAGTCATGGCGGAAATGGGTTTGTGAACGGAAGCCCCACGCAGACTGCGCCGGACCACACTCGCCCGACCGTCGGCCCCAATCACCCGACCGGCCTCGATCCGTTCCCCGTTTTCCAGCACGACCCCGTGGTCATCGGCGCTTTTGACACGGACCCCGGGAAAGAAAGAGACCCCAGGAGTTTCGGAAACAATCCGGCGCATTTCGTCCACCAGATGCCCGTGATGGAAAGCCAATCCAATCTGTCCGTCCACATAATCGAGCTTCACGGGCGACTCGTGGTGCCCGGGGTAAACAACAAATCCACGACCCCGAGGACGCCCCACTTTTTCAGCGATCTCCCCAAAACCGAGCTTTTGCAGCGCCTCGACCCCTTGCGGGTGCAACCACTCACCGGCAAACCTCTGTTTCTTTTTACCGGCGGGATCCGCCTCCAAAAGGGCCACCGTTTGCCCGGACAAACCAAAGGCACGGGCCGCGGCACAACCGGCCGGCCCACCCCCCACCACGATGACGTCAAAGCGTTTACTCATGATCTCTTTGTGACCAAGGTGGTTAGCATCATTCTCGTTGATTCCAAGTAAAAGCCTTAGATTTTTTTTATAAGTTATTCCTGGAGAAGAAGTTCAATCATCCAGGCAAGGAAGTGAATTTCCACCAAAGCGACCCGTTTGTCTCCTTTGGCCTTCTCCATTGCCCGGACCTCCAAATCCCCCTCCCCAAGGTCGAACTCTCCCGCCCGCCGAAGACGATGGTCATTCAAAGCCGCCACCAGGGTTTCCACATCCTCCTCGGAAATGTTCCAGACTCCGGCGTACCCCACCTTGGGCAGAGCCTTCAGCCACCGCTCCAGAGATTTTTGCCGACCCAGCCTCACCTCGTGGAGTCCCTCGATCCAATGCACGGCCTCTTCCCCGCGAATGCCCGCTTCCCTCAACCCCGCCCGACCGTACCAGAGGTTCGCCACCATCGGATCCAACTCTCCCGGTGCGGTCTGGTAGGCCTCTAGCAATCCCTCCAACACTTGCCGGACAAGCGCCGACTCCGGCCCGGCCAACTCCACCTGCCGTCCACCGCCTTGGCTTTTTAAAATTTTCATGCCGGCGCAGCCTGGAGCGTCGACTTGAGCCCAAATTCCTGCAGTCGGTGGCAGTAAAACTCCGCCTTCTCCCGCGTTTCCATCGCTACCACGCTCTTGCCCCGCTCATGCACCTCCAACATATGCTGCTTCGCCTTCGTCTCGTTGAAACCCAGCACACGCATAAAAACGAACACCACATAACTCATTAGGTTCACCGGATCGTTCCAGACAATCACCTGCCAACCCTTGGCAAAGGCCTCGGAAAGATCCGTCTCCTGATCGGGAAGCACTTCCGGACTGGTTGTAGCGCCGCTTTTCATCAAGGCACTGTAAGGTTGGGGAGCCCTTTTTCAATCTGCTTCCCCGTCGCCAACGGCTGTTTCCCCGCTACAAAGATTAGATGAACGCTCCCCGCATCGGGGCC
>JBEANM010000095.1:0-4569 GCA_041165425.1 Verrucomicrobiota bacterium | reverse complement strand
CCTGCCCCTGGAACATCCCGCGGTGCGGTTGTTGCAGCGGGTGCGGGACGAGGCCCACCGGGTGGCGAACGGTTACCACCAGCTGCTGATGAAGCGGAGAATGGAGGAAAGTGAACTGGACGAGGTGCCGGGAGTCAGCGCGGTGCGAAAGCGGGCACTGCTACGGGAGTTTGGTTCCGTGGAGAAAGTGGCGCAGGCCTCGGTGGAGGCCCTGGCCAAGGTGGAGGGGGTGGGGGATAAAGTTGCCCGGGCGATTGGGGACTATTTTGGTCGCTGAATTGGGGGGGTCATCCATGAAAAAAGAACAACCCAAGCTCCAAGCTCCCGGTCATGGACTCCCTTGGCCGGAGCTGGCCCTGTCCAGACTTGGTTTTAAAATTTATCAGCGAACCGTCTCCCCCAAAACCGCCCTGAGCCTTCTGCAGGCTGAAACCAAAAGTATCCTGTCCCTGCTGCAGTCGGTGGATGAAACGAAGGGCAGAACCCGGGTTTTGATTCCACGGATCTTCGGCATCGAGGACAGCAGCCGGTACTGGTCTCTTTTTATGACCGTTGAGCACCTGAATATCGTCATTCCGGCGGTCATGGGTTTCATCTCGTCTTTGTTGGACCGCCAGGACTATGCCAAAGAAGTGCGCATCCAGGATGTGAAACCCCAGGAGCAAGCCGGTCCGGAGCAGGTCGAAACATTAAAACAAAACCAAATGCGGTACGAAAAATTCATCCTTTCCCTTGCGAGCCTCAGCAGCTGCCGTCGCCATCCCCATCCCTGGTTTGGTCCGCTTCACCCCCATGGTTGGCACTGTCTCCTCGGCGTACATCAGTTGATTCATCGGCGACAAATGGAGCGGATTCTCTCGGGGTACTCCCGCGGCTTGGCCCGGTGGCCCTAGGGCACGGGAGCACACCGAAACGGGGACAGCTTTACGATTTTGCGGGGAAGGGAAAAAGAGGTTTTGGGGGAAGGAAGTTGGGGGAATATTCTGTGGGGTCGTAAGCCCGGTTCCATAAAGGAGTAGTTGAGCCGGAAAGGGGGGGGACCAGCCAATCCCAGCGGCCGAAAACTTTTCGGCCTGCCTGGTGCTCCGCCTGCTCAAAGGCGAGGTGGGATTGGGCAGCCGAGTGATGATCCATCAGCCGAACCCCCGCTTTTTGGAAGGAATGCAGGACAGCGCGATTCAGTTCCACGAGCGCGCGATCCTTCCAGAGCGAGGCTGCGCGGGTGCGGTCCAGGCGGAATCTGCGGGCCACTTCCGGCAGCAGATTGTAGCGATCCGCGTCCGCGAGGTTACGGGCACCGATCTCCGTCTCCATGTACCACCCGCTAAACGGTGCGGCGGGGAAACGGAGTCCGGCGATTTCCAAAAGCATGTTGGCGACGGCCGGCACCGCGTACCAACGTAGGTCCAAGTCGTCCAAATAGGGGCCGTCGGGGTGGCGGATGGGGATCTGCACGGTTTCGGCGAGCGGAGGGGGGAAAAGGCGAGGCGAGCGACCGGGAAAAGAAATGACCAGCGGAAGAAGGTCGAAGGCGGACTTCCGGCGTGGAGGCTTCCAGCCGAGGTGCAGACAGAAGTCGGTAAACGTGGCTTCCATCGGATCGCCCAAGATCCTTCCGGTCTTGAGGCGATATCCCGCATAGCGCGAAAGCTGGTAGTTCCAGATTCTTGGTCCGGTTCCGTCCCGACCGGCCGATGGAAACACAGTCACGGTGGAACGGATGGCGCCGCCATGGAAGGCCTGCCGGAGGTGCTGGAGGCATCCGGCGTAGACCTCCTCCTCGTTTTTCGCCCCGCGCAGATCGAGCAGGTCCAGTTTTTTCCAAAAATGCCGGCCGATGCAGCGCACGCTGTTGCGCCAGGCCATCTGGCAGCCGTATTTTAATTCCGCCTGGGTGAGATGAAAAACTCCCCGGGAACGGATTTCCTGCAGGATGCGGGTTTTTCTTTTCGGAGAGGGACTCAGGGAGCGGACTTCCCTCCCTAGAAGGTCCAAGAACGCAGCGGCCGATTCCGCCGGCGGGGCCGGGCGGCTCCGTCCGGTCAGGCGTAACACGGCCCCCCAGCGGGCAAAAGGACATGGGGACATGGATCCAACGTAGGTCGTAGGTTTCCGCAGGCCAAGACCAGGACCACCTCTGACCTTGAAAGAAGGCTTCCGTGCTCGGGTGGATTTGGGAAGAGTGGGAAGGGATGGGTCAAAAGCATTCAGTTCTGATTGTGGGGAGCGGGGGACGGGAGCATGCGTTCGGTTGGGCGTTTCTCCGGGACCCGAGGATCGGGAAAATCTGGTTTGCCCCGGGGAACGCCGGCACGGCCGAGGTGGGGGAAAATCTTCCTTTGGCCATAACGGACGTTGAGGGCCTGGCGGCCTGGGCGGCCAAGGCAAAGCCGAGTTTGGTGGTGGTGGGGCCGGAGGTGCCGCTGTGTGCCGGTTTGGCGGACCGGCTCCGGGCCCAGGGGATCAGGGTATTCGGGCCCGGCAAGGAAGGGGCGCGGTTGGAGGGAAGCAAATCGTTCTGCAAGGAGCTGTTGGTGCGGCAGAAAATTCCGACCGCGTGGGCGGGCAGCTTTCAAAAGCTGGAGGAGGCCATCCGGTTCAGCGAGTCGCTGCCGTGTCCGCAGGTGGTGAAGGCGGACGGGCTGGCAGCAGGCAAGGGAGTGGTGATTGCTGCCTCCCACGCCGAGGCGGCGCAGGCCATCCGGCAGATGATGGCGGATAAGCTTTTTGGTGAAGCGGGGGCGACGGTGCTGATCGAGGAATTTCTGGAGGGCGAGGAGTTGAGCGTCCATGCGGTGACCGATGGAAAAAATCTGGTGATTCTGCCGGGAGCGCAGGATCACAAGCGGGTGGGGGAGGGCGATACGGGGCCGAACACCGGTGGAATGGGCGCCTATGCGCCGGCGCCCAAGGCGACGCCCGATCTTTTGCGGGAAGTGAAAGAGCGGATCCTGGTGCCCACGCTGCAAGGTCTGGCGGATCTGGGGATTGAGTATCGGGGAGTGCTGTACGCCGGGTTGATGCTGACCCGCAGCGGACCGAAGGTGCTGGAGTACAACTGCCGTTTTGGCGATCCGGAGACGCAGGTCCTGTTGCCTTTGATTGAGACCCCGCTTTGGGATCTTTTGGGGGCGGCGGCAGATGGAAATTTGTCAGGCCTGCCGTTGAAGATCCGCTCAGGGGCGGCGATGACCGTGGTGTTGGCGGCTCCGGGCTATCCGGCGGCTCCGGTTTTGGGCCAAAGCATCCGGATCGGCCCTGCCCAACCGGACTCCCAACTCTTCCACGCCGGCACCAAGACCGGTCCGAAAGGGGTCGAGGTGGCGGGGGGACGGGTTTTAGCGGCCACAGGTTGGGGCAAAGACCTGGGAACCGCGAAAGAAAGGGCTTACGCCTTGGCGGCGGAGGTGTCTTTTGCGGGAATGCAGGTTCGGCGGGACATCGGCTTCCGGGCCTTGGGTACGGGGAAGTAAGAGCAGGATCGCAAGCGGGTTTGGGGAAGATATAACTTGGTCCCTTGCCGATGAAGACCCTGCGGATTCTCCTGCTTCTGTTTCTGGGGATTGGGATTGGCATTGGGGCGGCGCCGTTTTTGCCCGGCATGAAGGCGCACTGGGACGGGATCGTGGCGAAGGTGCAAAGCCGGAAAGAGCGACGGGCGGAGGCGGCGGATCTGGCGCCGGCACGGCCGGCCGCGTTGCCGGCGCCCAAACCGGTCAGTCCTCTCAAACCGGCGGAGGCTTCGGAGATTGCTAAATTGCTGGGCACGGATGTGGCCGCGGCCGAAGCCAATCCCGGATCCGTGACCCGGATGTTGGATCAGTCGGCGGGCCGCATGGCGGTGGGAGAGGCGCTGAAGCTGGCTTCGCCGGACCGGCCGTGGGTGGCGGAACTTTTGCCGGGCCCGATCGCCTACTGGCGGGTGCGGACGATGGGGGCGACGTTGGCGGAGGCGATGGGAAGGGATTGGGCCGCGTGGAGGCAGAAAAATCCCTTGGGGGCGGTGCTGGATTTGCGGGAGTGTTTGCCGGCGCAGAGCCTCGAAGCCGCCGCCGAGTTGTGCGCCCTCTTCGTGACACCGGGCGAAGTTTTATTCACCTGGCGGGATGGTGCCGGGAAGGAGAAGGTGTTTCGGTCTGATCGGCAGCCTTTGGGATTGAATCCGGCCACGCCTTTGGTGGTGCTGGTGGGGCCAAACCTGCGCGGGGCGGGGGAACTTTTGGCGACGATTTTACAGGAAAGAGGCGGCGCGATTTTACTGGGCCAAGCGACAGCGGGTCAGGCGGGGTGGTTGACCGAATCGCGTCTCTCCACCGGCCGCTCGCTGTTTCGGGCGCGCGGTGAAATTCTTCTGCCCGGTGGGCGGAGGGGGTCCGGACAACCCCTTCCGCCGGATGTGGTTTTGGCGGGACCGAACTATGTGGATTCGGAAATCTGGACCGGGGGGGAAATGACGATCGCCAGTACGATTGCGGAAGTGCCGCCGATCAAGCGGGCAAGGGAGTCGACCCTGATCAACGAGGACGAGGCGGACGTGGAGGAGATCCTCTCTTCCTCGTTGTCGGAGAA
>JBEANM010000094.1:0-5950 GCA_041165425.1 Verrucomicrobiota bacterium | reverse complement strand
TGATGTCTCCCTTTTCGAGATGCGGCGTCAGCTCCTTGATGAAATCGTCCACCGGTTGGCCGGCTTTGACCAGCAGCATGATCCGGCGGGGTTTCTTCAGCTTGGCGACCAGCTCCTGAATGGAGTGAGCCCCCTGCACCTTGGTACCCTTGGCTTCCTTGCCGAGAAAATCGTCAACTTTCGAAACTGTCCGATTGTGTGCGACCACGATGTAGCCGTGGTCGTTCATGTTGAGGATGAGATTCTGCCCCATCACCGCGAGGCCGATCAGGCCGATGTCACCCTGCGAACTCATTGAAATTACTTATCAAAAAAGGTCTTCTCTGCCCATCCGAAAGAGGGAGGGGAGAATTATTTGACAAACTTCGCCTCGACCCGCTTGAGCCAATCCATTCCCTGGGCGCGGCTACCTTGGTTTTGCACCAGGATTTCGATTTTCGATTCCCCGATTCTTTGGGCCAACTGGTCGGCGGCTTGACCCTCGATCGGTCGGTCAAATTGATTGTACCAATAGATTGCTTCCACTCCTTTTTTCATTAACTCCTCGAAGGCCAAGTAAGCCCCATCCGCCTCTTTGTTGCTGCTGATGAACCAAACGCCGGGGCGTTTTCGCAAATCATCAAATAAGTCAGGGTGTTTTTCTTTCAGGCCGACGTACTCCGGATCGGGCTTAAAACCCCGGATCACCACCCAATCCAGGGCCACCCCCGTGTTAAAACGCCCCACTTCAGGCTTCTTAATTTCCTTGCCCAGGAATTTATCATACGGTTCTCCCGCCTTTTTCTTTTGATTATTTTCTTCAACCCGCTTGTTGAATTCCTCTTGCACCACATCCCAGTCCCGCATGCCTCCGCCGTTGGTCAAAAAAACCGGGCTATCGGGAAATTCCTTGAAGATTTCTTCAAAAATTCCCGGCAGCCGGCCGGAATTTTGCGCCCCCTTGTTGATACTGACGATGACCCCCAACTTGCGTGCCTGGATCGTTACCCCGAAGAGCTGTTTTCCCGAGACCGGTCCCCCCATGCCTTTCCCTGTTCCCCGTCCGGTGCCCGACCCTTTTCCGGTCCCGCCGATCACGCCGGTTTCCGAAACCGGGGTATTTTTGGGAATCGCCGGCGCCCAGTTGGCGCCCCCCACCACGGTCAGCATATCCAACGCCGCGGCGCTCTCCTCCCCCGCCGGCTCAGGCGGAGCTTCCGTGGCAAAGGGATCCTCCGTGACGGTTGGCTCCTCCGGGGTCTGTTCTTCCATCAGTGGGGGCTGGGTATCGGCCACGGCCTCCGCCGCAATCTCTTGGGAGACAAAGGGCAACTTGGGAACGCTTCCCTTGAAGATCGCTACACTCCGAAAAATGGTCTTCTTGAAAAGAGAACGCCAATCCCGGGGTCCCTCGCCAGCCCCACGACCGACCTTACCCGAGCCTGATCGCACAGGGGGACGAAGAGGTGAAGGCATACCGAATTGTTTGCGCGAACTTTCCGGGACACAAGGGACGATCTTGTGACAAAGCGGAATCGCGGCTCGTTTTTGCAGAACTACCTCACCGAGGCCAAGGCCCCCTTCACCGGAATGGGCGGTGAGCTATTCCCGGATGGGGTTGGAAATCCTCATGAAGTTACCGTTGTTCCGGTTCGCCAACGAACGGAGAAACTTCTCCTCCGCCGGTTTAGACATGAAGGCCACCCCATGGATGGAGGGCAGATCGTAACCATCCTTCTTGTAAGTACCCGCGAGGGTCTGCTTGAGGTATCCCAAAATGTCTTCGTCACTCCAGTTTCCCAGGTCGGGTGCCGCCACGGATTGCCCCTGATTTTTCCTGGCGGGCGGAGGAGGGGCAACCGGAGCCTTGGGCGGATCCGGCAAACCAGCAATCCGCACAGGATCCACCACAAAGCCCTGCCCCTCGACCACCTTGCCCTTGCCCTTGGCCCGATTCTCCGCCTCCTTGCGTGCTTTCTCCTGAAGCTTGTCCGCGTATTTTTCCCGGTATTTTTTCAAATCCTCGTTGTATTTCTCGAAATCCTTCCGGTACTCCGTCACCTCCTTCTCATATTTTTGCCGATCGGCAGCGGAGATTTCCGAGTCTGCCATTTTTTTTCGATACTCCTCCCTCTCTTTTTCATCCATGGCACGTCGGATCACCGGCTTGCCGTCGGTCAGAACAAAAATGGTGTCGGCCCGCCCCTCAAACGCTGCCGCCAAGCCCAGATCCATCCGGCTCGTACCTCCCATGGAAGGCAGGGTGGTGATCTTGGGTTGGTAGTTGCGGGTGATGTTACCCCGCTTCGCGGTGCTGGCCATGTACTGCTCGAGAAACTTGATGGCCGCCTTTTGGTTCTCCGGGGTGGCGGACACGGAGGTCGGCATAAACAGGTCCGCGGCATCCCCGTAGAACACGATGTTAAAGTTCGTCTCCGGGGCGAGGCTTTGGATCATCTGCCCCAGCTTATCCTTCAGGTTCTTGTACACCTCGATCCCCCCTTTGTCCTGCTCCACCATGCTGTCGGAGACATCCACCACGAAATAAACATTCGTCCCCTCCCCTTTCACGCCGAAGAAATTCACCGCGGAGGCTTTGGCACCCGGGCGGGCCGAGGGACGGGACATCATCTTCTCGGTCCCGGTGGAGGCAGCGGCCGAAGGCGGAGCGATCACCGGGGGCGCAGAGGCCATGGGCAAGGCGGAGGTCAGCCCGGCCGTGGCCAAAACCTCGTCGTCGCTGGAAGTCTCCGTGGGCATCGCCGACGCTTCCGACTCCATCGTCTGTTCCTCCACCATGTCCGGAACCTCCTCGGTGGGCGGAGCCTCCATGCCCACATCTTCCGCCGGCACCCCCCCCTCGCTGGTAAAGGGCATCCGGGGTACGGACCCCTTGAAGAGCGTGTACGTCCCGAAAATGAGGAGACCGAGGACATGAATCGCCGCCGCCAGAATCAGACAGATGGCCAGCAGGCTCCGGTATTGACCCAAGAACCGGAACTTCCCGGCGCTCGACTTGGGCAAAACCTGCTTCCCGGGTTTTTCCGGCGGGACTTCGGGAAGCGGGGTCTCTACGGACATCAAAGAATTCTATCGGACCGTACCCAGCTCTCAATCCGACAATCTAAAAAACCCACCCACTACTTTTTACCTTTGCCCCATCAATCTCGGACACACCGAAAACCCAGATGACTCGTCCCGGTGCTGACCTCTCCCTTGCTCCTCGTCCCCAGAATATAACGGGCACAAAACTGGTCGGAGCAAAGGAAGGATCCCCCGCGATGCACCCGCTTGTTTGCGCCCGGTTCCTCCGGGTCCAACGAATCCTCCGGGCCTGCCGGATCCCGCACTCCCCCCCGAGCCGCATCCTTTTCATAGGTGTCCGGCCGATACCAGTCGGCACACCACTCCCAGACGTTGCCCGATAGGTCATATAATCCGTAGGGGTTCGGTCGATACTGCCTGACGGGGGCCAACCCTTTCCAACCATCCTCCCCTGTGTCCTCCATGGGAAAACGGCCCTGCCAAGTGTTGGCCATCCACGTTCCGCCCGGGCGGAACTCGTCCCCCCAAGGATAGGTCTCCCCTTCTTTTCCCCCTCTCGCTGCCCGCTCCCATTCGGCTTCCGTGGGCAATCGCTTGCCGGACCACTTCGCATAAGCGGCCGCGTCCTCATACGCGACATGGACGACCGGAAGATTGTCCTTTCCTGCCAGGTCACTACCCGGCCCTTCGGGTTGCCTCCAATTGGCTCCCCGGACATAAGCCCACCAAGAACGATGATCCCGCAGATCCGCATCGGGGAGCGGTCGGCGGAAACAGAGCGAGCCCGGGACCAAGGCCTCCTCGGGAACCCCGCAAAAGTCCTCCGCTTTGGGTTTCCGCTCCGCCACCGTGACATAGCCGGTGGCCTCCACAAACTTGCGGAACTGGGCGTTCGTCACCTCCGCCGCGTCCATCCAGAATCCATCCACCTCCACCTCATGACTTGGCTGGGCATCGCCAAATCCCTCCCGGAGCATCGGGCAACATGGCTTCCCGGGCTCCACCGCCCCGAGAATCTTCCGGCAAGCTTCCTCAGAGGGGCCACCCATCCGGAATTTTCCTCCTGGAATCCAGACCATCCCCTCAGGAGCCATACCATGCGGCGAATCGACCTGAATTTTTCTTCCGCAGGCCGCAACCCCTGCCAGGAAAAGGGCCGCCAGCACAACCCTTACCCACCATAACCGGTTTGTTCTTCCTGTCTGAAGCGAACGCCAGCGGGACACGATGTTCCACATTCCCACGTCCCGCCCGAAGGGGCGAACATGATTTGTCCGTTTGGAAATTACGGGGAAACGCATTACACGGATTTTTTCAAGAACCGACTCTCCATTTTTCAGAAAGGTCCCGCTAGGACAAATGATTAAGGATTCAAATATGGAGGTTGATAGATTTCCACCGCAGCCCCGGCGGGCAAGGCGCGAAATCGTTTCCACTCCTTCGCCGTGGAGGGATCGTTCTCATCCGGCAGGGGGATCTCCTGCAGGTACTTCTCAAAACGTTTCCGAACCGCCACCACCTCCGGATTCTTGGCCAGGGTTACATCACGGTACCCTTCCCGGTTTTCCGCCCCGCGCGTGTCGTAAAAACGCCCGCGCCCATCGAGCAACCAATCCTTGTCCCGCACCCAGCGGGCGTTGTTCATCGCCATCTGAATCGTCTCCCGTGGGGTGAAAAGCTCGCCGAGTAGATACGGCGCAAAGCTGTGGCCGTCCGTATTCATGGAGCCGCGGTATCCGGCCAGCTGGGCGAAGGTCGGCCAGAAGTCGGTGAAATCGACAAGCACATCGCTGGCCCCGCGTGGCTTGACCGGCCCGCCGCCGACCACGAAAGGCACCTGGATGCTGTCATCCCTGTCGTAACTGCCTTTGTCCATGACCTGGTTCTTTCCGCGGATATCGGCCGTGCCGTTGTCGGCGGTAAAGAAAAGAATGGTTCGGTCGGACAAATCCCTTTTCTGCAGTCCGTCCCGTAGCTTTCCGAGCAGGTGGTCGAGATATTCCATATTGGAGGCCAGCGAGCCCGGGACCTTACCTCCAGTCGGTCGCCCCTTCGCATCCAAAGCCGGCACATCGGTGTAGTACCACTGCTGGTCGGCCGGACGACTGTCATCGTGTGCTTTGTGCGGCAGATTCGCCATCCAAAGCACTGCGAAAGGCCGGTCTTGGTGCGAGCCCGCGAACGCCAGCAGATGCTCCAATTCGAGATCGGGGCCAAAGTCGGAATCGCGGGTCGGCACGCCCTTGCCGTTGCGGACATAACCCGGATGCCAGTACCAGGAAACGCCGTACATGCCTGAGCGGTCCGGGGTCCAGCGATTCTGCCTTGGGCCGTCATACCCCGACCAATACCGGGCAATCATCCAGTCGTCCGCCCCGTAGACGCCGGCATCGGCATCATCTCCGTCGTGCTTTTTCCCGATCATGCTGGTGGCGTACCCGGCCTGCCGAAGCATCTTGAGGATCAGGAGGTGCCGCGGATCCTTCTCGTAAGGGGCGGGAACGGCGTTCTCATAGTAGCCGGTGTGGTGGGGATATTTGCCGGTCATGATCATGGCCCGGGAGGGTCCGCAAAGCGGGGATGACCAGCCGTTTTTGAACCGGACTCCTTCCTTGGCCAATTTTTCCAGATTCGGCATGGAGATCTTCCCGCCATAGGGCGACAGTTCGTCGGCGGAAACGTCGTCGGCCAAAATGAGGATCAGGTTGGGAGGTTTAACCTCCCCTGCCGCCACTTCGGAAGCCCAAGCCAAAAAGGCTGAAAGCATGCTCCCAAGGGTAATAAGGTGAACCCGAGCCACAAACCGAGGAATAGACCGGCTCAGCCGGAAAGGAAAACAGGACAACCGCTGAAGATTTACTGGTGGCCTTACCCTGGAGGAAGCCGCGAGAGGCTCCGGTGCTCAGCGCGGCCTCGCATCGCTCAT
>JBEANM010000093.1:0-6956 GCA_041165425.1 Verrucomicrobiota bacterium | reverse complement strand
GCGTAAGCGGAGGCCGAGGCGGAGGTGTTGCCGGTACTGGCGCAGATGACAAGTTTGGCGCCTTTGGCGATGGCGTGGGTCACCGCCATGGTCATGCCGCGGTCTTTGAAGGAGGCGGTGGGGTTCAGTCCCTCATATTTCAGCCGGAGATCGATGTCCCCCTTGAGGGCTGAGGCAAGGCGAGGCGCGGTCAGGAGAGGGGTGTTGCCCTCCAGCAGGGTGATCACTTTGGCACCGACCGGCAAAGGCAGACGGGCGCGGTAGTTTTCGATGACCCCGGGCCAGCTCACGCCAGATCCTCCACGCGCAAGATCCGTGCGGGGGCGCGGTTGAGGGTGAGTTTCTGCACCGTGCTGACGGCCTTTTGCAGCGCGGACTCCTGAGCGGCCTCGAGTAGGAAAACCAAGGGAACGGAGTCGGCCCCGTGTCCCTCCGGCTGGAGCACAGAGGAGATGCCGATCTTTTCTGCCCCGAAAATTCCGGCGATCTGGGCCAGCACACCCGGTTGATCACGGACCTCAAAGCGGACGTAAAAGCGGCCGACGGAATCTCCGGGCTCGATCAGACGAATCTTTTCCCCTCCGGCCGGAATCACCGGACCGGGGGATTTGTCGCGCAGGTGGCGGGCGGCCTCGCCTAAATCCGCCAACAGGGCGCTGGAGGTGGCGTCAGGGCCTGCCCCTCGTCCGGTAAATTGCACCGGGCCGGAGAGATTGCCGACGAGGCTGACGGCGTTAAAAACCCCGTGGACCGAGGCCATGGGGTGGCGGGCAGGGATCAGGGTGGGCGCAACGCGGACCTCCACGCGGTCGGTTCCGACTGGACGAACAACGGCCAAAAGTTTGATGGCATACCCGAGTTGTCGGGCGAACGAGACGTCCTGAGCCGCGAGATTCCGGATTCCCTCGACCGGAACCTTGGCAAACGGAGGGAGGAACCCGTACGCCAGGAGGCAAAGGATGGCCGCCTTGTGGGCGGCATCGATGCCGTCCACGTCCAGCCGGTCGTCCGCTTCGGCGTAGCCAAGCTCCTTGGCCTGTTGCAGGGCGGGGGCGAAATCGGATCCCTCTTCCGCCATCCGGCTGAGGATGTAGTTGCAGGTGCCGTTAATGATGCCGTGCAGGCCGAGGAGCTGATTAGCGACCAAGCCTTCGCGCAGTGCCTTGAGAATGGGTATACCCCCGGCGACGCTGGCCTCAAAATAGATCGGGACCCGGGCCTTTTGGGCGAGGGGAATCAGTTCCTGACCCCGCTCGGAAAGTAGCGCCTTATTGGCGGTGACCAGGGGTTTCCCGGCGGCAATGGCGGCTTGGGCGACGGCAAAGGCATCCGTCGTGCCACCCAGGAGCTCGACCACAATCTGGACGGCCGGGTTGGCGACAACAGCCTTCCAGTCGGCTACCGGAGGAACCGGCAGACCATCGCGTTTTTTGGCCGGATGGCGGACGGCGATGGCGCGGATTTCCAGTCCCACGCCGAGCCGCTGTTGGAGCAGGCGGTTGGCTTCGGCAAGGTTCCGGACCAAGCCGGAACCCACCGTGCCGCAACCGACCAGACCTATGCCGACCTTATCCATGGGGTGATTTCAGCGTCTTTAGGGGGTGGTTCGCAAGAGCAACTCCTTGTGAGGCTTGGTCTTTTGGGAGCAAATCCGCGCGAAAGCCGGTTGCTTTTTTGGACGGGCCCATGGAGCTTGGAGGGATGCGAAGAGTTCTGGCGGCGGTCCTCTGGCTTACGTGCGTCGCGGGCGATCCTCTCCGGGCGGACGATGGCGACCTAGACAAGGCGATCGATAAGGCGGTCGAAATTCTGGAAAAGTATGCCAACGAAAAAAGCGACACGGCTCCGGCCGAGGCCTTCCAAAAAGCCAAGGGTCTCGCGATCCTCAATGTCTTCAAGGGCGGCTTTATTTTTTCCGGTTCCGGTGGTGTCGGCCTCATCACGGTGAAAATGAAAAACGGAAAATGGTCGCCACCTTCGGCGATCTCCGCCGGTGGATTTGGCGTGGGCCTGCAGGCGGGGGGGTCCAATATCGACTATGTGATCCTGCTGAACACGGATGAGGCAGTGGAGGAGTTTTCCAAAGAAGGAAACTACCGCGGCGGGGTGGAGGCCGAGGGTACTGCCGGATCGGAGGGGCGGAATCTAACGGCGGGGATGGCAGGGATGTCTTCGCCCGTGACCTCCTACAGCTTTAGCGAGGGTCTCTTTGGCGGGGTCTCCACCTCGAGTCTGGCTTTCGGGGTGGAAGATGACACCAATGAATCTTTTTACGGGGAGAAACTGGAATCGAGGGACATTCTGGCAGGTAAGGTAAAAAAGGTGCCTTCCTCGGTGCGGAAACTATGGAGAGCCCTGGAGGAGACGGACAAGAAGACCAAAGTTATTGCCGCGGAAGCCGCCGGAAAGAACCAGAAAGGCAAAAAGAAGAAATGACTCCGGGAATCTCGGTGCAGTATTTGGGGCACTCCTGTTTTCTGCTCACCACCGCCAAGGCCAAAATTCTGGTGGACCCGTTTTTGACGGGGAATCCCATGGCCGCGACGACCGCCGAGAAAGTGGCCGCGGACGTGATTTTGGTTTCCCACGGCCATGGGGATCATTACGGCGATGCGGTAGCGATCGCCAAGCGAACCGGCGCGATGATTGTGGCGCCTTATGAGCTGGCCCTCCACGCCGGGGCCCAAGGAGCCAAAGTTCATCCGATGGGCTGCGGGGGTGGGAAGGATTTTGCGTTCGGACGGATACAACTCACCATCGCACACCACACCTCGTCGGTGGAGGAGGGGGGAAAGAGCGTCTCCGTGGCTGCCCCGGTGGGTTTCCTGATCCGGGCTGATGGCAAAACCATTTACTTCGCCGGAGATACGGCCCTGACAATGGATATGGAGCTACTGGGCCGACGAAACAGCATCGATCTGGCCCTGGTGCCGATCGGGGACAACTTCACGATGGGTCCCACGGATGCGGCGGAAGCAGTCCGCATGCTGAAGGCCAAACGGGCGGTGCCGATGCACTACAACACTTTTGAAATGATCGCGGTGGATCCGGGAATTTTTCAAAAAGAAGCGGAGAAACACGGTTGCAGGGTCGATGTGTTAAAGCCCGGGGAGAGCCTCGAAGTTTAGGTTCGGCAGGCCTCCTGGCTCCTGCTCCCCTGATGATTCGATTTGCCGAAGAATAGCCCTTTAGATCTTCTCCAGAGCCGACAGGAGGGTCCGGGCGCTGATCAGGATCAGAACAATGCCCACAATCCGCATCAGAAGCTTGGCGGGGAGAATTTGGCAGAGTTTGGCGGCGAACGGGGCCGCGATGATGCCCCCGAGGATTAGCCCTGCGATGATCTTTAAATTTTCCAGTTTCAGGAAGATAAAGAAGGTTATGGTTTGACTCAGGGTAACAAAAAATTCGGCCAGATTGACGGAGCCGATGACGTAGCGGGGTTGGTGACCTTTGGCCAGAAGGGTGGAAGTCACAATCGGTCCCCAGCCGCCTCCGCCGACTGCGTCTAAAAATCCGCCAGTCGCGGCCAGGGGAACAGCTTTGGTGGGTTCGGTCCCGATGGCGATGGGTTTATGGTTGGAGCGCCAAAGGATGTAGGCCCCCATGACTATCAGATAGGCGCTGATCCAGGGCTTCAGTTTGTCCCCCGGGAAATGGGAGAGAATGTACGCCCCGGTCACGCCACCCACGACCCCGGGAATGGCAATTTCCCAAAACAGGGCGCGGTTGACGTTTTGGTGGAAGAGATGACTCACCCCACTGACTCCCGTGGTGAAAATTTCTGAAACTTTGACGCTGTAGCTAACCATGGCCGGGGCGACCCCCAGCGTGAGGAGAAAGCTGGAGCAGGTCACCCCGTAGGCCATCCCCAAGGCGCCGTCGACGAGTTGGCCCACCAGCCCCACCAGCATGGCTGTGACAAGAATCGGCATAGGGCGTTTAGCGTACGGAAAGGGCCGGGAGGGAGGAAGGATTTTGGGCGGGTGATTGTCTGCGGGGAGGGGGGCGAGCTAGGGTGAAGTTGTGAAGACCGTGGAGGTTCTGAATCCCTATGACGGGAAAAAAGTCGGGGAAGTTCCCGTGCAAGACCGTGCCGAGGTGCAAAAGCGGCTCGACCAGGCCGCGGCGGTCTTCGCGGATCGGAGCCGATGGCTGAATGTTCCCCAGCGAATTGAGATTCTGGAGAAATTTCAGAAACTGCTCGAGGCCAATCAGGAAAAAATCATCCAGCAGTCCTTGGCGGAAGGGGGTAAGCCTCTCGTCGACACCAAGGTGGAGATGGCGCGGGCGATCAACGGGGTGCGCGTGGCAATTGAGGCCATTCCGCATCTGCACGGCCGGGAAATTCCCATGCGGCTGAATGCCGCCTCGATGCACCGGATGGCCTACACCTATCGCGAACCCGGCGGACTGGTCACGGCCATCAGCGCCTTCAACCATCCCATCAATCTGATCATCCATCAGGTGATTCCGGCGGTGGCCTTCAGCTTTATTGGGTCTGGCCGCGTGGGGTGGGCCCTGCGGTCCAAACTGGCCGCGGGAGCGAACTGCGCGTTGGAGCATGGCGGCGTGGCCCCGGTGATTCTGGAGGCCGATGCCAACCTGGACGATGCCCTCCCGCTTTTGGTGAAAGCCGGGTTTTACCATGCAGGGCAGGTTTGCGTTTCGGTCCAACGGGTTTACGCGCACCGGTCCATCGCGGAGGGGTTGGCCCAAAAGATCGCGGACAAGGCCGCGAAACTGGTGGTGGGCGACCCAGCGGATCCCAAAACGGAGATTGGGCCTTTGATTTCCCATACGGAGAACGACCGGGTCGCAGCTTGGGTGGATGAGGCGGTTAAGAAAGGAGCCAAGTTGCTGTGTGGCGGCAAGAAGATCTCGGCCAGTTGCTATGCCCCCACGGTCCTATGGAACCCGCCGGAGGACGCCAAAGTCTCCTGCGATGAGGTGTTTGGGCCGGTGGTGTGCGTGTATTCCTACGACAAACCCGAAGAAGCGATGAAGCGGGCCAACGCTTTACCGGTCTGTTTTCAGGCAGCTGTCTTTACGCGGGATATCGATCGCGCCTTTTATTATGTGCGGAATCTGCAGGCTACGGCGGTGATGGTGAACGATCACACGGCCTTCCGGGTGGACTGGATGCCGTTTGGCGGAAGGATGCAGTCGGGTCTCGGGATGGGCGGGATCCCGCGAAGCATGGAAGATATGACTGCGGAAAAGATGTTTGTGATCCGAACGTCAGCCTGACGTTTGGCCTCTGAACCCAGACAAAGAAAACGGGGGAGGGATTCGGTAGCGGCTATTTTTCGCGACCTGAGGACGCGGAGACTTTCAGGGCGACACCGCCGCGGGCGGCAAACTCGCCGGTGACAACGGCGTGGCGGGGGGCCAGGGCGCGGACGAGATCATCGAGGATCCGGTTGGTGACGGCCTCGGCAAAGGAGCCGACATTGCGGAAGGAGTGAAGATAGAGTTTGAGAGATTTGCTTTCCACGCACCGGCGGTTGGGAGTGTAACGGATGGTGATGGTGGCAAAGTCCGGCTGGCCGGTGACCGGGCAGAGGGAGGTGAACTCATGGGTGGAGAAGACAATTTCGTAGGGACGGCCGGGCTTTGGATTCGGAAAGGTTTCCAAGCGAGCCCGGGAAGGATTGCTGGGAACGGGAGTTTTGGTGCCAAGAGCGCGTAAGGCCATAAAGCAGTCTAACCGATCCGTGATTTTGGAAAAGCCGCCGGTTGGCGTGACGGATGAAGTCGGGGAGTCCTAAGATCTGCCATGGATCTGTGGATATTGGTGGTGGGGGTGGGTTTGGTGGCATTTCTTTATTCCTCCATCGGTCATGCGGGTGCTTCGGGTTACATCGCGGTGATGGCGCTTTGCTCGGTGCCCGCGGTGCAGATCAAGCCGATCGCCCTGGCGCTTAATATCGCCGTCTCGGTCTTGGCTTCCTGGAATTTCTACCGGGCGGGCCACCTAAACCAGAAACTTCTCATTCCCTTGGTGCTTGGGTCGGTTCCCATGGCCTTTCTTGGCGGATATCTCAAGCTTCCTGCCCAGTGGTTTCAGCTGTTGGTGGGGCTGGTTCTTTGGTTCTCGGCTTATCGGCTCTGGTTGAGTGCAAGGGTAGAAAAAAATGGCCATCCGCCAGGCCGGGTTGTCTTGGCAGGGACTGGGGCAGGCTTGGGGTTCCTGGCCGGCCTTACCGGGACAGGTGGGGGAATTTTTTTGACGCCTTGGATGCTCTGGCAAGGATGGGCCACGACCAAAACCGTGGCTGCCGTCTCTGCCCTTTTTATTTTCTGCAATTCCGTGGCCGGTTTGGCCGGCCACTTCACCGCGGCGCAGAATTTCCCGTCCTTTGGGCTCTGGCTTTTGCCGGTGGTGGTGGGAGCAGGCTGGCTCGGATCCTGGTTGGGAAGCCGGCGGTATTCGGCCTTCTGGATCCGGCGTCTGCTGGCGGTCGTCCTAATGATCGCCGGGATGAAGCTGATCTTTATTCCGTAAGATGTTTGAGGCACTCCCGGATCGCAGGGAGCAAAGGGGGCAAGCATTCCGCCATGGCTTTGGGATTTCCCGGAAAGTTGATGAGCAGGCTCCGACCCGCCACTCCGGCCACGGCCCGGGAGAGGATCGCGGTGGGGGCTTTGGCGAAACTAGTCCAACGCTGGGCTTCGGCCAGCCCCGGTAGTTCTTTTTCCAGCACGGACCGCGTTGCCTCGGGGGTGACATCCCGGCCCATTGGCCCGGTGCCACCCGTGGTCAGGATCAGGGAAATTCCGTTTTGGATCCATTGCCGAAGGGCCGCGGCGATCTGTTCTTTTTCATCCGGAACAATGGCGGATGACCAGGAAACTGAATCTTTCCAAAGGGAGTTGAAGACCCGTTCCAGTTCGGGGCCTCCCAGATCCTGATAGGTTCCCGCATGGGCGCGGTCACTGACCGTCAGACGGGC
>JBEANM010000092.1:0-8657 GCA_041165425.1 Verrucomicrobiota bacterium | reverse complement strand
GCGGCGGATAAAATGTTCCTCGAATTGGTCCGCCAGGCCCACGCCCGCGGCATTCGCGTGATTCTCGACGGTGTCTTCAATCACTGCGCCACCGATTTCTTTGCTTTTGCGGATTTAAAGAAGAATCAGGAAAAATCCCCCTATACCCACTGGTTTCACGTTCATCATTTCGATGATCCTAAAACACCCGATCGGAATGAATTCGACTACGCCGGATGGTGGGGCGTGAAAGCCATGCCTGAATTCTCCGAGGCGACCGACGAAAAAGGCCGTAAAAATCTCGATCCCGAAGTGAAAGCCTATCTGTTCGCCATCACCAAGCGCTGGATGGATCCCAATGGGGACGGCGATCCGTCCGACGGGGTCGATGGTTGGCGACTGGATGTGGCCAATGAGGTTGGCACAGGGTTTTGGATGGAGTGGAACGACTTCGTGAAGTCCATCAATCCCCTGGCCTACACCGTTCCGGAAATCTGGGTGGAAGCCCAGGACTTCATGCGGGAGGCTAAGTTCGACGGAGTCATGAACTACTACGCCTTCGCCATGCCGATCAAGGGCGGGATGATCCACGCCACACTTTCCACTCGGGAATTTCTCCGATTGATCGAGGAGCGCCGAGAAAAATTCACCTGGGAGGAAGCCCTACGACACCAAAACCTTTTCGACTCCCACGACACCGACCGCTTTCCTTCCATGATCGTGAACCGGAATCGACCCTACTTTGCCAAGGAGGACGCCTTTGGCTATGACGGCGATCTTTGGGCCGGCAGCACCGAGAAGCCCTATTTAATTCGGAAACCCACCCCGGAAGAACGCAAGCTCCAGCGGATGCTGACCCTATTCCAAGTCACCTACCCGGGAGCCCCTTACCTATACTACGGAACCGAGGTCGGTATGTGGAGTGCGGACGATCCGGACGACCGGATGCCCATGGTATGGCCTGATCTTACTTTTGAGCCCCAAAAAATTAGCCCTGCCGGACAACCGACGCGTAACGATGACCTCAATTTTGATGCCGCCCTTCACTCCTTTTACCGGGAGGCCCTCGCCCTGCGGCGTAAGCATCCGGAACTTGTCGATGGCCCCATGCGGGTACTGGAAGGATCCAATCGCTCCCAGACTTTCGCCTGGGTACGGGATGGAGCCTGCCCTCAACTAGCGGTCTTCAACCGTAACCCGGGACGACAAACCCACGTCATCGCCCTCAGGGACTTGCCCCAAGGGAAAAATTTTATCCCGACTTTTGTCTCTTCCGGCTCGCTGGACGATGTCCAGCTCACCTCCGAGGGTGAAACTCTTCGAATCACCCTTCCGGGCTGGACCGGGGGTCTGTTCTCCGCGGACTAAGCGGAGCGCTCGATCGGCGCGCGTACCCTGTTGCCCCACTCGGTCCAGGAGCCGTCGTAGTTACGCACCTTTTTGAGGCCGAGCAGGTAACTCAGCACGAACCAGGTATGGCTGGAGCGCTCCCCGATCCGGCAATAGGCGACCACTTCTTTGTCCGGGCCAAGCTGACAGCCTTCCAGATAAATCTTGGCCAACTCTTCGGCGGATTTGAAAGTGCCATCCTCCTTGACCGCCGTTTTCCACGGAACGCTCTTGGCCCCAGGGATGTGCCCACCCCGCAACACCCCTTCCTGGGGGTATTCGGGCATATGGGTGATCTCGCCTTTAAACTCCCCCGGGGAGCGGACATCAATCAGGGGCTTCTTTGCCTGACTGCAGGCCAACGCGTCTTCATAAAAAGCACGGATTTCCGCATCAAGTCTCTTGGCTGGAACCGGGTAGGAAGCCGGCGAAACCGTTACCTTCTCCCGGGTTAATGTCCGCTTTTCCGCAACCCACTTGTCGCGCCCACCATTGAGAATTCTGACCTTGGTATGTCCAAACAAACGAAAAGCCCACAAGGCGTAGCAAGCCCACCAGTTCGACTTGTCTCCATAAAAGACCACCGTGGTGTCCGGAGAGATCCCGTTGTGGGCACATAACTCCGCAAAGGCCTTAGGACTGATGTAATCCCGAACCAGAGGGTCCTGAAGATCCCGGCGCCAGTCGATATGCACCGCCCCTGGAATGTGGCCGGTGTCGTAAAGTAGGACATCCTCGTTGCTCTCCACCACCCGGACTGACGGATCGCTAAGGTGCTGGGCCAGCCAGTCAGTCTCTACCAGGGCTTCGGGATGGGCATATTTCGTACTCATAAATCAATCTCCTTAGGCGAAACAAAATGCCCAAAACCGATCCCGGGCGCAACCGCCCCGCGTGTCATCCCTGAGAGGTTTTTTCCTCCTCTAAAATCGGGAAAAGCGGGGTAATTGAGCCCAAGGAGCGCCCACTTTGCCCCCCAGGCCATGCCGGCCAGTTTGTTTCCCGCGCAGCCGGCTTCCCCGGGAACCCTAGCTGGGCCAATCCTGCCTCGGCCGTCTGGGGAATCACGCAGGCGGCCTCCATTAGAACCAGCTCCAAGGCTGCCGCTGCATCGGCCAAGGTAGCGTCCAACTCCCCAGCTTTGGCCGGGTCCTTCGCCAGCTTCCATGGGGCCCGGGCCTCGATGAGCTGATTGGCCGCCTGCACGGCTCGCCAAAGCTCCCCCAGAGCCAAGTGGATCTGATAACCCCTCATCAACTCATCCCATTTTCTTAAGGCGTGCAGCACCGTATCCCGAAAAGCCTCCGAGACAGGATCGGGCTTGGGCGCGGCGGGAATCCTTCCCTCCCGATATCGCCCGATCATCGATCCCGTGCGCTGGAGTAAATTCCCCAACTCATGGGCCAGCTCCCCTTTTCTCCGGGCTGCGAGTGACTCCTCATCAAAATCCGCATCGTGTCCCAACGCCATCTCCCGGAGCACATAATACCGGAAAGCGTCCGCCCCATATTTGGCCGCCAAAACCGTGGGATCCACCACATTGCCGGTGGATTTACTCAGCTTCTCACTCTTACGGGTCCAGAACCCGTGCACCAACAGCTTGGCAAACATGGGCAAGCCGAGCGCCTTGAGCATGCACGGCCAGTAAATCCCGTGGGCCGGCACCAGAATGTCCTTCCCAATCACATGCACCGCCGCTTCCCAATCCGTGAGCTTGCCCTCCCCATTTCCCGCCCCCGTGACGTAGTTCAACAGGGCATCGAACCAAACATAGGTCACCTGGTTCTCATCGAACGGCAGGGGAATTCCCCAGGCGAGGCGCGCCTTGGGCCTGGAAATACACAGGTCAGGCAATGGTTTTTCCAAAGCCCCCAGCAACTCCTTGGCCCGAAACTCGGGAAAGATCAAAGAGGGCTGCTTCTGGATCAGTTGCCGCAACCACTCCTGATGCTGGGAAAGTCGGAAAAAGTAATTCTCCTCCGTCAACTCGACCACTTCGCCGAAAATTTCGGGCCATGAACCGTCAGGTTGTCTCTCCTTCTCCGTCAGGAACTGCTCCGCCCGGACGCTATAAAACCCTTTGAAGGTGCCTTTCACGATGTCGCCCTGCCGGTAAAGCTTCTCCAAAACTTCGCCGACTAACTTTTTATGTCGGGATTGCGTGGTTCTTAGGTAGTCGTCCGGCTCAATCTTTAAAATCTTCCATAACTCCAGAAACTGACCACAGATTCCGTCGACAAACTCTTGCGGGCTTTTCCCAGCCTTCCCGGCACTCTGCTGAACCTTTTGGCCGTGCTCATCCAAACCACTGAGAAAGCGGACCGTTTGCCCAGTTCGGCGGGCAAACCGTGCCAAGGTATCGGTCAAAACCTTCTCATACGCATGCCCTAAATGGGGTTTTGCGTTGGCATAATCAATCGCCGTGGTGAGGAAGAGCCTGCTCAATCCATCCCTTCTACCATCTTTTACTCAGTCTTTCACGATCTACATTAAGGCAGGCTGCTGGTTTTTATTTTAATCCACCCAGGAGACCAATACCCCCAATCCACAAGCCTTACAGCAAATCCTGCGCATCCACATCAATGGGCGCACTCCGGTCGGCCATTTCGGCGCCAAGACTTCCCGCTTCAGGTCCCCCATCAACTCTGGAACTTTGTCCACCAGGAGAAACAGCTGGAACCGGAATTTCCCCTCCACCCGGGCAATCGGTGCCGCCCCCGGCTCGGACACCTCGACCCTCTTCTTCCAAAGCTCCCGTAACCTAGCCGCGGCATGGCGGATGGACGCCGCGGCCTGTGCCTCACTTGGTCCGGAAAAGGAAACCAGAATCGCCCGCTTAAAGGGCGGATAACCATGAGCTCGTCGATACTCCAGTTCCTGCTCCTGAAATCCACTGACATCATGATGTCGCGCAAACTGAATGGCCGGATGAAAGGGAGTGTAGGTCTGGACAAACACTTCCCCTGGTATCTCACCCCGCCCCGCTCGACCCGCAACCTGCACCAGGAGCTGGAAAACCCGCTCCGATGCCCTGAAGTCCGGCAAGTTCAGCGCTGCATCTACCCCTACCACCCCAACACAAGTCACTTTCGGGAAATGCAGTCCCTTTGCGATCATCTGGGTTCCAAGAAGAATATCCGTTCTTCCCTCCCGGAAGGCCGCGAGGGCTTTACCATGCGCCCCGCGCGCCTTCATACTGTCGGAGTCCATCCGCGTCAATCGCACCCCCGGCAGGACCTCCAACACCCCCTCCTCCAGCCTTTCCGTCCCTGCCCCTGTGAATTTTAGCTTGGGGGATCCGCAATCAGGGCACACGGTCGGTACCGCTTTTTCGGCATCACAGAAATGGCACTTCATCCGCCCCACACTCCGGTGATAGGTCATCGGCACGGCACAACGCTCACAATCCTCCACCCTGCCGCAGTGCGGACATTGTACACTGGGCGCATATCCTCTCCGGTTAAGCAGCACCAAGCTCTGCTCCCCTTTTTTTCTTCGCTCCTCCAGCGCCTGTCGAAGGGCCGCCGACAACATCACGGGTCCACCCGTCTTCGGTTTATCCTCTTTTCGTAGATCGATAATCTGCACTTTGGGCAACTTCGCCCCGTCCACCCGCTTCGTCAGGCGGATCCGAAAATATTTTTCCCGGTCCGCATTGTAGGCGCTCTCCAACGATGGGGTGGCGCTTCCCAGAATCACCGGCGCTTTTTCAATCCGACCCCGCACCACCGCCAAGTCCCGCGCATGGTAACGCGGAGATTCTCCCTGCTTGTATCCCCCGTCATGTTCTTCATCCACTACGATCAAACCCAGATTCTCGAGCGGCGCGAAAAGTGCCGACCGGGCCCCGATGACCACCCGCGCCCGACCCTCCCGGATCTCATGCCAGGATTCCCGCCGCTCGGCCGCTGTCTGGGCGCTATGGAGCACGCAGAGCCGCACCCGTTGCCCGGCCAGACGACCCCGAAATCGGGCCACCGTCTGAGGCGTTAAAGAAATCTCCGGAACCAGCACCACCGCGTTACGCCCCTCCGCCAACACCGCCTCTAGGGCACGCAGATAAATCTCTGTCTTTCCACTTCCCGTGACACCTTCCAAAAGAACCGGAAGCCCGCCCCCTTCCTTTTTTCGTTCCTCCTCCCATAAACGCATCGCGGTGGCCTGCTCTTCCGCCAACACGGGTTTTTTTCCGGCATCTGGCCAGCCAGCCTCTGGCCCCTCTTCATCCCGGACATATCTTTTCTCATAGCGTTCCGCCAAACCACGATCCACCAGAGCCCGCCACACAGCCGTGCCCATCCCGCTCTCCTTTACCAGCGCCGTGAGCCACGCCCCACCGCTCCGCTGGAGGTGTTCCCAAGCCTTGGCTTGGGCCTTAGCTCCCCTCAGCACCTTGGCCGCCAACTCGTCCTTTCCCGGCGCAGGAGAAATCCACCAAGCCATCTTGCCCCCACCCTCATGGGAACGAACCGGACCCGGTAAAATGGTCCGCAAAGCCGCTGCCAAATCACACGCATAGTAGTCGGCCATCCACCTTGCCAACTGGCAAAGGCCGGGCGGAATCAGCGGTCTCTCCCCAGCTACCTCCGTGACATCCCGCACTTTCTCTACTTCCGGTTGGCGGGGAAACTCCACAGCGTAAGCCAGAATCTCCCGCTTGCCCCATGGCACCCTCAGCCGCTGCCCCAGAAGAACCCGTCCCTGCAGAAACTTAGGAATCCGGTAGTCAAATAACCGGTCCAGCCCCAGTTCGGGAGCCACGCGTACAAATTCCGGAGATGTCACCCTCTGCCTCTGCGCCCTTTTCCCCTATCCGGCAAGTTTCCCTAGCTTCCCCGCCCGCCGGTCCTGCTTACTCTTTCTGAATGCTTTTGGCCCGCCCCCGGATCCTGGTCGCCTTGGCTATCATTTTGGCTCCCTTTTTGGTGGTCGGCCTTGCCTGGTTGGGGGAAATCCGCCGGGCCCAGGCGGTTGGGCCCCTGATTGCCGAGGCGGCCGCCAAACAAGGGCTGCCGATTGCCTTGGTCAAGGCAGTCGTCTGGCGGGAAAGCGACTTTGAAGTACGAGCCGTCGGGGGAGCCGGCGAACGAGGACTCATGCAGGTCACCCCGGGCGCCGCCGAGGATTGGGCTAAGGCCCACCGCATCCGTTCTTTCCGTGAAACAGACCTCTTTGACCCCCAGACCAATCTTGCCGTTGGGACCTGGTACCTCGCCCGTGCCATCAAGCGCTGGACGGAGGAAGGCGCCGACCGCCCGGAGGTTTTTGGCTTGGCCGAGTATAATGCCGGAATCACCCGGGCCCGTCGCTGGGCTGCCAAAACCCCTGGGATGCAGGCCCAGGAATTTCTTGAGGTCATGGACTTCCCCACCACCAAAGCCTACATCCGCTCCATCCTGCGCCGCACGGAGCTCTATGCTACCGGCCGTGACCCCGGCCCCGGCGAATGGGTCGGCCGCCGCCTCGCCCTGCAAAAGGAAAAATGGATCCGGAAACAAAAAGAAACCCGCTAAGTCCTTAATTTGAAGTCTTTTCCTGCCTGCCGCCTTGCGTTGTTACCGAATCTGAAATCGCAACACGTTAACGAAAACGAACCGTCCTTTAACTTAAGCGAGTACAACTCCCGTTTGCATTCCCGCCCCCCGGGCAAATTCCGCCGCCGCCATCCTTTTTCGGCCCTCCAGCTGCACTTCTCGCAGAAGCACCCCGCCCTTCTTTGCCGCCACCAAAATCCCGTGCGAATTAACCTCCACGATTTCCCCAGGCTTCCCCTTGGCGCGCCGGGAAAGAATGACCCCGAAGACTTTTAGCATTTTCTGGTCGGCCCCATCCGGCATCCACCCGTACGCCCCCGGCCATGGCTGCATGGCCCGGATATGAGCCTCAATTTCTTCCGGGCTCCTGTCCCAACTGATTTTACCGTCCTCCTTGCTCATGCGGGGCGCCAACGAGGATTCGCTGTTGTTTTGTCGTGTCCGCTTCACCTTCCCCTTCTCCGCCTGATCCAACAGATCCAATAACAATGGCGCCGCCTTACCCGCCAAGCGGTCATGAAGAATCCCGGTGGTCTCGTGGGGCCGGATCCGGGTGGCCACCTTCCCCAGAATATCACCCGTATCCAGACCCTCGTTCATCTGCATGATGGTGACCCCCGTCCGTTTTTGCCGGTCCCGAATGGCCGCCGCAATGGGCGAGGCTCCCCGATATTTTGGCAAGAGCGAGGCGTGCACGTTCCAACACCCCCTCTCCGGCAGCTCGAGCAGAGGTTTTTTTAAAATCTGACCGTAAGCCACCACCACCATAAGGTCCGGCTTTTGGTAACGAATCTGACTCAGAGAGCTGGCGGCGTTAATATCCTCTGGTTGGTATACTTGGAGGTGATGCTTCAGCGCCGCATCTTTGATGGGAGAGGATAGCGGCTTCTGGGAACGACCCGCCGGCCGATCGGGTTGCGTGATCACCGAGAGAACGAAGTGCCGGTCTGAGGCCACCAGCGCCTCCAAGCAGGGCACCCCAAACGCCCCGGTGCCGGCAAAAAGAACGCGCACGCGCCTAGGCGACAACTTCGGCCAGTTTGCGGTTTTTCCGCTCGGCCTTCGTGGTGTGGACCTGACTCAGGATATCGCGGGTCACCTCATAGGGAAACTGTTCGGCGTCGATCTCTTTGACCAACTTCTCCCCATAATAGTCCAACACTGGCTTCGTCTCCTTCAAATAGGTCTCCAGTCGGTCGTGAATCACCTTGTCACTCGCGTCGTCCAGCCGGTTATCCCGCAAAGCCCGCCGCTTCAGCCGCTCCTCAAGTTTGGCCCGGTCGTGGCAAACCAGATGAAATAGTGCTTCCACCTTGATGTCGGTTTTAAGCAGCTTGGCCTGCTCCACATTCCGCGGGATCCCATCCAAAACCAGATGGTCAATCTCCGGCTTGAATTTGCCTAGGGTCACCATGTTGGCCATGTGCTGGCGCCAAAGATCCACCGTCACGTCATCCGGCACTAGTTGCCCCGCGCTGGAGTACTTTAAAAAGGCCTGCCCAACCTTGGTCCGCAGGTCCATCCCGCGGAATACGTCGCCGCAGGAGAGATGGCAAAAGCCGGGGATGGTTCCAAGGATCTTACCCTGCGTCCCTTTCCCGGATCCGGGAGCCCCAAACAACAAAATCGCTCGCCACTGCATAGGGAATATTCCTACACCTTCTCCCCTTGGCGGCGCAACCCGACAAATGCGCCCTTTCCTGCCAACAACCGCAGGCTGTTCAGCACCACAATCACCGTACTGCCCTCATGCCC
>JBEANM010000091.1:0-4706 GCA_041165425.1 Verrucomicrobiota bacterium | reverse complement strand
TCCTGCGGGTGCATTTTCAGTGGGTGAACGACCGGGCGCGGCACGTGGTGTTGCAAGGGCCGGCGCGGATTGTTTTTGAGGGGCTCTGGCATGTTTAAGGGAACCTACACTGCTTTGGTGACACCGTTCCGAAACGGAAAGGTGGATGACAAGGCGTTCGCCGAACTGATCGAGCGGCAGATTGCAGCCGGGATCGAAGGCATCGTTCCGGTGGGCACGACGGGGGAATCGCCCACGCTGAACATGGCGGAACACGCCCGGGTGATTGAACTGGCGGTGCAGATCGCCCGCAAACGGATCCAGGTCGTGGCCGGAACGGGCTCCAATAGCACGGTTGAAGCGATCGAACTTTCCACGGGAGCACAAAAGGCGAAGGCAGATGCTCTGTTGCTGGTCGCCCCCTACTACAACAAGCCGAGCCCCGAGGGAATGTTTCAACATTTCCGGGCGATCGCGCGGGAGACCGATCTGCCGATCATGCTCTACAGCGTGCCCGGGCGATGCGGGGTGGAGATCACCGTCGAGACGGTGGGACGTCTGGCCCAGGAGTGTCCGACCATCCGTTCGATCAAGGAGGCGGGGGGTAAGCCGGAGCGGGTGGATGCGATCCGGACCGTGGTGCCGGCGGCTTTTGAAATCTTGAGCGGGGACGATGCCATGACCGTGGAATTTATGAAGCGCGGCGCGGTCGGCGTGGTCAGCGTCGCCTCCAACCTGATCCCGGCCGAGGTGAAGTCCCTGGTGGATGCTGCCCTGCGGAAGGACTGGAAAAAGGCGGAGGAACTGCATCACAAGTATGCCGAGGTGTTCCGGGACCTTTTCATTGAGAGCAACCCGGCCCCGGTGAAGGCGGCGATGGCCGCCCGAGGCTGGTTGGCGGAGGAGCTACGTCTTCCGCTGGTACCGGTCACCGAGGCGAGCCGGAAGAAGCTCATGGCCACCCTCCAACAGGCCGGGTTGAACTAGGCGCCATTCGGGGGGAGAATTGTTCTATGGCTACCAAAATTGCAGTCATCGGAGCGAAGGGTCGGATGGGCCAGGCGGTGTTACAGCTGGCCCGGGCCGACAAATCCATCGAGGTGGTGGGGGAAGGGGATTTTGGGGATGACCTGGCCAAGGTGACCGCCAAGGCGCAGGCGGTGGTGGATTTCAGCCACCGCTCCGCCACCGAAGCGGTTTTGAAGGCGGCCCAGGCGGTCAAGGCGGCCTGCGTGATCGGCACCACCGGCCATACCGAGGCCGAACGGGGGCTGATCACCGCGGCCTCGCACAAAATCCCGCTCATCCATTCCCCCAACTTTTCCATGGGGGTGAATCTGCTGTTTTATCTCACGGGCCAGGCCGCCAAGGCGTTGCCGGAAGGTTTCGATCCTGAGGTCATTGAGATTCACCACCGGTTGAAGAAGGATGCGCCGAGCGGGACTGCCAAACGTCTGGTGGAGGTTTTGGCGGAGGCACGCCGGACCAAGCCCGAAGTTGTGGCCCGGCATGGACGGACCGGAGAGCCCGGCGAGCGAACGGAAGATGAGATCGGGGTGCACGCGGTGCGGGGCGGGGATGTGGTGGGAGACCATACCGTCCTGCTGGCGGGCGAAGGGGAGCGGATCGAGTTGAGCCACCGGGCCAGCAGCCGGGACGTGTTCGCGCGCGGAGCGTTGCGGGCGGCGAAGTGGTTGGTGGGTAAGCCGGCCAAAATGTACGAGATGACAGACGTGCTCGGCTTGAGCTGATGCGCGTGGCGATTGGTCTGGGCTCCAACCTCGGGAACCGGGAAGAGGAGTTGGCGAAGGCCCGGAGTTGGCTGCAGGCCCTCGACCCGGGGGCGCGTTTTTCCGGAGTGTACGAAACCGAGCCGGTCGACTGTCCGGCGGGAAGCCCCCGGTTTACCAATCAGGTTGCAGAGATCCGCTGGAGCGGTTCCTTGGTGGGACTGTTGGAATTGATCCAAGCGTACGAAAGGGGCCGGGGCCGAAGGGGGGTGCGGGCACGAAACCAGGCGCGGGTTCTGGATCTCGACCTGCTCTATGCGGATTCCCGTCAGGTCCATACCTCTCGGTTGCGGTTGCCGCATCCCCGGATGGGGCAGAGAAGGTTTGTGATGGAGCCGTTGGCGGAGATTTGTCCGGAGCGGAGAGTTCCGGGGCTGCCTGGGACGGTGGCGGAAACGGCGGGATGGTTACGGTCGAAGGAGGGGGAGTCGTGCCGGCGGATCGGATAACCCCGGAGAATTTACGTGTTTGGCCAAAGGGTAAGGCCATGTTGGCGTTGACCGCCTATGACTATCCGCTGGGAAGGATTTTGGACGAAGCGGGGGTGGATCTGATTCATGTCGGAGACAGTCTGGGGATGGTGGTTCTGGGGATGCCGGACACCACCGGGGTGACCATGGCAGACATGCTGCGGGCGACGGAGGCGGTGGCGCGGGGAAGGAAGCGGGCGATGATTTCGGCGGATCTACCGGCTGGGAGTTACGAGACAGCGGAGGCGTGTTTGAAAAATTCGCGGGCCCTGCTGGCCGCCGGGGCCGATGCGGTGAAGCCGGAGGGCGGGGAGGAGAGCCGGGCGCAGTGGGAGGCTTTGGGCCGGGCGGGGATCCCCTGGGTCGGGCATTTGGGGATGTTGCCGCAGAAAGTGCGGGAAGAGGGTGGATACAAGCGAAAGGGAAAGACGCCGGAGGAGGTAAAAAAGTTGATCCAGGAGGCGAGAGAGATGGAGAAGGCGGGGACCTGCGCCATCGTGCTGGAGCTGGTGGATGCGGAAGCGGCCGGGGAGATCACCCGGGCGCTGCAGGTGCCGACGATCGGGATTGGGGCGGGGAAAGGAACGACGGGTCAGATCCGGGTGACCCACGACCTGCTGGGGCTGACGCCGTGGTTCAAGCCAGGTTTCGTGAAGAAAGATCTGGGTTTTGCGGAGAAGATTTCCGAAATGGTGCAGGGAATCAGGCGGAGCGGGAGCGGCGGGCCTGAATGAAGGAGCGGATGCCCAAGGCCAGATAGGTGATCGAGAGAAGGGCGGTGACCGCCTGGGCATAAATGGCAAAGGGGCGCTCGGCGGTGCCGTCGAAGGCGGAGGGGAGCTTGAGGAGAGAGCGGGCGGTGCCGAAAAGGGCGAGGAGAACCACCAATAGGGCAGCGTGCATCACATGTTTACGGAGGTTTTCCTTTTGGCCCAGCAGGCCAAGGACAAGGAGGACGATACCGAAGTAGGCGGGGATCAGGGCGGTCTTATGGACAGCCCCGGTGAGGGAAAAGGCGAGGATTCCGACCAGCGCAAACAGGATGGAGAAGATGGTAGTGATTTTGGGCATGGGGTTTTGTAGGGGTTTTTCAGCCGATTCGCGAGAACTTAAGGAAAGGGGGGGCAGGGCAGGTCGGCGCTTGCCCCTGGAGAGAAGGGGAGGAAGATTAGCTTTAGGCCGGCTTAGCTCAGTGGTAGAGCAGCGGTTTTGTAAACCGCTGGTCGTCGGTTCAAATCCGACAGCCGGCTCAGGGTTATGCTTTCTTTGAGGATGGTGAACTCAAGGGGTTATGGGGTGAGCGGTTTGACTGTTTCGGTTGAGGCGGGAGGAAGGCGGAATTGGAGGTTTGTCCGCCAGACCAGTTTTTATTCCTGGCAAAGTATCTCTTGGACTTGGACGAAGTGATGGCCCGATAGGCCTTGGAATTCATGCACTTAGGGTGTGGATTTTATGGTTTAGGGAAAGTGGAAAAAAGAGTGCCAATCGAACACGCCCAAAGGATCACGACACTATCCTGCCTTAGTGGCATGCGGGAAAAAGGGCTGTTGACACCGGGGGGGTGTACTTCTTAGACCAGTAATTATGAAAAACACCCTCCGTGTGGCGATTCTAACAGCAATTACCCTGGCCTCTCCCTTGGCCATGGCTGATTCCGGTTCCAAGGGAAGCGACGATGCAGTGGCCGATCCGGCCCTCGCCGTGCCTGATCTTCTGTTTGCCCGTCCGGCCGGACTGGTCGGCACCACCCTCGGCTTCACGGCCTTTGTGGTGACCTCGCCCTTCACGGCGATGGCGGAATGCGTCGACGAAGCCTGGGACACCTTGGTGATCACCCCCGGCGAGTGGACCTTCACCCGCAGCCTTGGGGACTTCGGCGACAAATAAGTCGAAGTTTTAGGTTTTGAAAAAAGGGCGGCCCGCAACGGCCGCCCTTTTTATTTTTGGAGTGGCAACTGCCAGTCATGAGCTTGGGGGACGTTTTTTACCGCAGAGGCGCGGAGGGCGCTGAGGGTGGCCCCGGCGGAGCGGGGCCCTACAGAAGTAACTGCGGTCGCTCGTAAATCGAATTCAGCTTAACCTTAAACCTACTTAACTTGATTTTATGAATGGGTACTATGTTCATGACCTGAATCCGTTCCTGATTGAGTTCGGGAAAGGTTGGGGGATTCGGTATTACGGGATGGCCTACGTGGCCGGATTTTTGGCGTGGTACTACGGGCTACGCTGGTTCCGGACGAAGGGGTGGTCTTCCTTGAGTGACAATCAGATCTCCGAGGTTCTGTTTTACACGGTGGTGGGGGTGTTGGTTGGCGGACGTTTGGGATATTGCGTGCTGTACGATTGGGCGGAAACCGTCCGGAATCCGCTCAGCGTGGTGGCTTTTTGGAACGGAGGCCTGCGGGGAATGGCCAGTCATGGAGGCATCGCCGGGGCGCTGCTGGGATTTCTTTTTTGGGCCTGGAAG
>JBEANM010000090.1:0-4741 GCA_041165425.1 Verrucomicrobiota bacterium | reverse complement strand
TCGGCCGTTTTAGCCCCCTAACCTCTGGCCTTTTTGTACATTTCCAGGGCGCGGACGCGCTGGCGGGCGTGGTCCACAATCGGAGCCGTGTACTTGAGGGAATCCACTTCCGGGACGTATTGGGAGATAAATTTCCCGTCCGGATCGAATCTTTCCGCCTGACTGGTGGGGTTGAAGATCCGAAAATACGGCTGGGCATCGGTGCCTGTCCCCGCCGCCCACTGCCAACCCCCGTTGTTGGCGGCAAGATCCCCATCAAAAAGCTTCTGCATGAAATAGCGCTCGCCCCACTGCCAGGAGACCAGGAGGTCCTTGGTGAGGAAGGAGGCCACGATCATGCGCAAGCGGTTGTGCATCCAGCCGGTCTGGTTCAGCTGCCGCATGGCCGCATCGACGATCGGAAAGCCGGTTTGTCCTTCGCACCAGGCGGCAAAAAGGTCCTTCCGGTTTTCCCACTCGACCGAGTCATATTCCCGGCGGAACGCGCCCTCGGCGACGTGAGGAAACTCCCAGAGGATCTGCTTGTAGAAGTCGCGCCAGACCAGCTCCGAGATAAAAACGTCGATTTGTTTCTTGGCCGAAGGATCCTCGGCCCGGGCCCGACGCGCTGCGGCCAAAACGGTCCGGACGGAAATTGTTCCGAAACGAAGGTGGGGGGAGAGCCGGGAGGTGGCATCCGCATGAGGATAGTTTCGCACGGAGTCATACCGCCGGAGGTTTTTGGAGACAAAGTCCCGCAAAAGCTGCTGGGCGACTTTTTCCCCCGCCGGAGGCACCGCAATATCGCACGGCTCCAATCCCAATTGGCGGAGATCGGGAAGGGGGATTCCTCTGGCCTTGGCCACGCCGACAAGCTTGGCCGGGCGCGGGAGGGGATCGTGGGGAGGAATGGCCAGCGCGGCCCGACAGAAGGGAGTAAAGACGGTGTAAGGCCCGCCAGCCGCTCGTTCGACCCTGCCTGGCGGCTGGATCATTAAATCATCACAGGCCTCAACCTCCAGACCCTCTTCCTTTGCCATTTTGACGACCTTTTCATCTCTTTTGCGTGAATACGGTTCCACGTCCTTGTTAAAGAAGATCTTTTTTGCTCCGGTTTCTTTGGCCAAGGAGCGTAACTCCTGATCTGGTGAGCCTTTTCGGAATATAAGTTTGGCCCCAAGGTGATCCAAATTGGCCTGGAGGCTCTGCAGGCACTCCAAAAGGAAGGCGGTGCGGCGTGATCCCGTGTCCTTGGACCCCAGAATCAGCGGATCAAAGACAAAAACCGGCACGACCGGAGCTCCGGAAGAGACGGCGCGATGCAGAGCGGTGTGGTCGGAAACACGCAAATCCCGGCGAAACCAAACCATCGCGGGCGCAGCGGGCATAATTTTGGGTCTAGCGCGGCGGAGATCGCGGGCACGCGCAAAGATTTTGTTTTTATTTTTCAGAGGGAAAACCGGGTTTTTTATGCCGAAAAGTTTTGTCAAGCGTTGTCCCGAAAAAAAATTTTGAGAAAAAAATAAATTCCTCTTGCAGGTTTTTTTGCAAACGAGAATGATCACCCTCCCCCTCGAAAAAATAAATGGAGACGTTAAACAAATGAACAATCCCCCTGAAGTCTGGGTCAAGGTATGCCGTGAGCTTGAAAAAGTCATATCCCCCGACGCCTTGAACCGCTGGTTCTCCTCAATCCTCCCCCTTAGCTATGACTCTGGGCGCCTCGTCCTCGGGGTGGAGAACGCCATTTACCAGTACTGGATCGAAGAGAACTACCTAACCCAGTTGCGGGAGTGTGCCACTTTGGCCATGGGCCGGGAGGTTAAAATCAGCTTTGAGATCGTGGGCTCCAAGGATCGCCCGGTACCGACGGCTGAGGACCAGCTCCTTCAGGCCGAAGGCAAAGAGAAGTCTAAGCCCTTCTCTGGGGAACTCGTCAGCCGCTATACCTTTGACTCCTTTGTGGCAGGAGTGAACAGCCAGTTTGCCCATGCCGCCTCACAGGCCGTCGCCGATGCTCCGGCCCGGACCTACAATCCCCTCTTCATCCACGGCTCGGTTGGCCTCGGCAAAACCCACCTTCTCCATGCCATCGGACACCGGATCATGCAAAAGAAGAAGGGCGCCAAGATCGTTTACGTGACCTCCGAGCAGTTCACCAACGAGTTCATCTCTGCAATCCAGCACGGAGAGCTCGTGAAGTTCCGCCGCCGCTTCCGGCAAGCCGACTGCCTCCTCATCGACGACGTCCAGTTCTTTTCGGGGAAAGACCGCTCCCAGGAAGAGTTCTTCCACACCTTCAACGCCCTGTTCGACGGCAACCGGCAGATTGTCCTTTCCAGCGACAGCCCTCCAGGCGAGGTGGCGAATCTGCAGAAGCGCCTTGTCTCCCGTTTTGAGTGGGGTCTGAGCGCGGAACTCCAATCTCCCGATATGGAGACCCGCATGGCCATCTTGCGCAAGAAGACCTCCGGGATGCAGGTGCGTCTGGGAGAGTCTGTCCTCCACTTCATTGCTGAGCGCGTGAAAACCAACGTCCGCCGCCTGGAAGGTGCGCTCAATCGCGTGGCCGCCTGGGCCGCCTTGCACGACCGGCACATCACCCCGGCACAAGTGGAGGAACTCCTGAAGGACTTCATCCAGCAGGAGACCAAGCCCATCGTGACGATCGATCTCATCCAGCGCCGGGTGGCCGAAGGCTTCGACCTGCGCGTGGCTGACATGACCAGCAAGCGCCGGCCGGCCCACATTGCCCTGCCGCGCATGGTGGCGATGTACCTCAGCCGCAAAATGACCGGGAAGAGCCTCCAGGAGATCGGTGAGTCATTTGGCGGCCGGGATCACGGCACGGTGCTCCATGCCTGTAAAACGATCACCTCACGGATGCAAAGCGACGACCGCCTGCAGCAGATGGTTGGTATGCTGACGCACAAGCTCGAGGAGCCTGTGGACCGGTAAAAGCCGCACAATTCAAAGTTTGTGGTGAGTAGGGCGGCCATTCTCATGGCCGCCTTATTCATTTATGGGAGCTGTGCTTTTCCATTATCTTGATTTTGTTGCGGCTCCCAAGCAAAGGCATCCCTCCTGAAAGGTCGCCATCCAAAACCTTGAGCCGAAACCCGCACTTCTTATTGGTAGATAGCCTCCCACTTGCCACGCCTTGTTCCAGTGGAAATCGCCGGATGCTCCCACATTGCCAACCGCTACAGAGATCAATTCAAAGACGGTGTGAACATGCGAATAAACCAGCGGGGATTATCGTGAGGATTTGCGACCCGCACCAATAAGGGTGGCCCGGGGCCCGACCTATCCACGTGTTATCCAGCCCGCAACAAACTCAGGCTGCGGGAGTTGTGCCGATTCTCTTCACTTATCCACCTGCTTATGATTAAGGTGTACTTGATTCTTTTTTCCCCTATCTCAATCTCCTGATTCCAGCGCAACCATGAAACTCATCCTGCAAAAACAGAAATTCCTCCATGCCCTGTCTTCCGTCCAGAACGTTGTCAGCACCCGCACTCCCATTGGAATTCTCAACAACCTTCTGCTCCGCGGTTCCGGCTCCAGTCTGACCGTGGCCGCCACCGACCTCGACATCGGTATCCGTACGGCTTGTGAAGCCGGGGTGGAGAAGCCTGGGGCCGTTACGCTGCCCGCCCGCCGCCTCTTCAGCATCATCCGTGAGCTTCCCTCTGAAGAGCTCACTTTGGATGTCGACGGCAAACTGGGTGCCACCATCCGCTGTGGGGCTGCCTTTTTTCGCATCATGGGGATGCCTGAGGAGGAGTTTCCCGCGATTCCGGAGTTTCCCGCCAAAGGGGGGGATAAAAACCCGATCTACAAGATTGAACAAAAACTCCTCAAAGAGCTCATCAAGCGGGTTTCTTATGCCATGTCGGCCGACGAAAAACGCTATGTCCTCAATGGCCTGCTGGTCTGCCTAAAAGACGGGAAGCTGACTTTGGTGGCGACGGATGGCCGCAGGTTGGCCTTGGCCGACCAAGAGCTTGATTTCCCCAAGTCCGGCGAACGCGAGTTCATTCTGCCCGCCAAGGCGGTGCTCGAACTGCAGCGTCAACTGGGTGACAAGGACGAGGTCACTTTTGCGGTTTTGGAAAACCAGATCCTGTTTCATTTTGGACAAACCCTCATTGCCGCCAAGATGGTGGAGGGCAACTATCCGAACTACCGCCAGGTGATTCCGGCCGAGGCGAAAGAGCGCGTGACGCTGGAGCGGGAACTTTTCCTGAATTCCGTCCGGCGCGTGGCGCTTCTCTCCAGCGAAAAGTCCAACTCGGTGAAACTCACTTTCACCAAGAACAACCTGGAGATCGCCGCCAACACGCCCGACGTCGGCGAGGCCCGCGAAGCCATTCCGGTTCAGTATAAAGGGAAAGATTTCACCATGGCCTTCAACCCGGAATTCCTGGCCGACCCCCTTAAGAACATTGAGGGTGACACCGTTCATTTTGACTTCATCGACGAGCTCAGCCCCGGCGTGATCCGCTACAGTAAGCCGTTTCTTTATGTGATCATGCCCATGCGCACGGCCTGAGCCGGCCGGCGTGCTTCGCCGCCTTCGCCTTACTTCGTTTCGCTGTCACCCGTCCCTTGATCTGGAGGGACTCGGCCCCCGGGTTCTGCTCGCCGGGCCCAATGGCCGCGGCAAAACCAGCCTACTCGAATCAATCGCAATTCTGAGCCGACTACGCTCGTTTCGGACCGGGGCTTTGCGTGAGCTGACGCAGCACGGTGCTCCGGG
>JBEANM010000089.1:0-4761 GCA_041165425.1 Verrucomicrobiota bacterium | reverse complement strand
CAGGGAATCGATTTTGCGGCCTTGGCGCAGAAATATTCCGACTACAACCGGGCGGGCGGAGGTCTATTTCAGGAAAACAATGGGTGGGCCGAGCGGGAGGCTTTGCGTTCCGAGTTGGCGGAGGTTGCTTTCAAGCTGCGCCCGGGTCAATCGAGCGGGATCATTACCTTGGCCGCGGCCGACGGTCAAAACGCCCACTATATTTTGAATGTGGAAGAGGTGAAAAAAGCCACGGTGACCCCATTGTCCAGTATCCGCGACGCCATCGAAAGCACCTTGGCGGCCCGGGAGAACGAAAAGGTTCAGCAGGAGTGGATTGATCGCCTGAAGCGCGGCGCCTATATCGAAAGATTCTTGTGAGCCGTCGACCTCCGGTCATCGGTCTCACCCTGGGGGATCCGGCGGGGATTGGTCCGGAGCTTATGGTCAAAATGAAGCGAAGGTTCGCGGGAAAGGCTTGTTTGCGCCTGTTGGGGTCTGCCCAGGGCACTCGGCCCGGGCATCCCTCCGTAACCGGAGCCCGCACGGCCTGGAGTGCTTTGCGGGAGAGCGTTTGCTTGTTGAAACACGGTGAGATTCAGGCGGTCGTCAACGGTCCGGTTTCCAAGGAGTGGTTGCACCGGGCCGGTTTTCGCTTTCCCGGCCAAACGGAGTTTTATGGGCGGCATTTTAACCGGAGGAGTGACCAGGTCACCATGTGCATGGTTGGCCCAAAACTACGGGTGGCTCTGGCCAGTACGCACATTTCCCTGCGGCGTGCGGTTTCGGGCCTTACCCCAAACTCCATCGTCCGAGCCGGGATGCATTTGGCGGAGCTTTTGCGAAAAATGGGAGTACGGCGACCACGGATCGCGGTTTGTGGACTGAATCCCCATGCCGGAGAGGGCGGCTTATTTGGCCAAGAGGATAAGCGTATCGTGGCGCCGGCGGTGCGAATTTTAAGAAAAAAAACCCGACTCCCATTTTCGGGTCCGGAATCGGCGGACACCGTGTTTCACCGTGCAATCAAGGGGGAGTTTGATGGAGTGGTCGCCCTTTATCACGATCAAGGCCTCATTCCGGCCAAGCTGCTGGATTTTGAGCGGACGGTGAATGTGACCATGGGGCTCCCCGTGGTGCGCTGTGCTCCGGATCACGGCACGGCTTTTGGGATCGCAGGAAAAGGGCGGGCACGCCCGGACAGCATGATCGAGGCGGTGAAGTTGGCAGCCAAACTGGCGGGCGCGAAACGATGAGCACGACCCAGCGAGGGGTAGTGGCGGAATTGAAGGCGGCTTTACCCGCGGGGGGGTTGTTTCAAGGGAAAAAGTGGCGCTGGTCGGACCGACCGTTGCAGCTGGACGCGACCGATCTGAAGATTTTGGAGAGTCTCGGAAAAAAACTAGCGGCCTTCTTAAAGGCTTCCGATCGGCTCTATCGAGCCAGCATTTCCGGTGAAGCACCCCGCTGGGTGGCAGAGTGGCTGGATCAAGGGAAGCCAGAGGAGGTGATTCGTTTGGGCCAGGCCGAAACACTAAAAGGCATGATTCCGCGGGTTCTACGTCCCGACCTTTTGCGCACCGAGGAGGGTTGGGCTCTGACGGAAATTGACGCCGTGCCCGGGGGGGTTGGTCTTACCGCCTGGATGCAGGAAAGTTTTGCCAAGATCGGGCAGTCCGTGGTGGGCGGGTCCAGTGGGCTACGGGATCTTGCGGAAAAGGCTGTTGGGAATTCGGGGGACGTCGTCATTTCACAAGAGGCCGAGGATTATCGTCCGGAGTGGGAATGGTTGGTGGGAAAGGAAAGGGTGAAATCCGCCGAGGGGTACCGGTACGGAGAAAGGCCGATCTACCGCTTTTTCGAGATGTTCGACTGGATGTCGCTGGAGGGCATTCGGGCAAGTTGGCGCCCGGGCTTGGCGATGGAGGCCCCACCTAAGGCGTTCCTGGAAGAGAAGCTCTGGTGGGCGCTTTTCTGGATGAAGCCCTTGGAGGAGTGGTGGAGGAGGGAGCTAGGAGAAGGCTATTTCCGGGACTTGCGAGCCCTGGTTCCCCGGGCCTGGCCTTTGCGGCCGGTAGAACTGCCCCCCGAGGGAGTGTTGCCGGAGCTGGAAATTCACCGTTGGGAAGATTTGGAAACTTTCAGCCAGCGGGCCCGCGATTTGGTGATCAAGGTAAGCGGGTTTTCTCCTCGAGCCTGGGGATCGCGCGGGGTGACCTTAGGGAGCGACCAGCCCAAAGAGAGGTGGGTGCCCGAACTTCGGCGGGCGCTCGGCGAGTGGAGGACCCAGCCCCATCTTCTTCAGAGATACGCCCGGTTGGGAACCGTTGTGCATCCGGTCTGGGACGAGCAGACCGGGGAGACGGAAGAGGGGCGGTGGAGATTGCGGCTTTGTCCGTACTATCTGGTTACTGGGGATAAGGTGGAGCTGAAAGGTGCTTTGGCCACGCTATGTCCGGTGGACAAAAAGCTGATCCATGGAATGGAAGATGCGGTTCTGGTGCCAGTTTCGGCTGAAACCGGAACGGGAAAATAGCAGATAGGAATTAGGGAGCAGGGGCGCAACAACCGCGAAATTACTTCTTTTCGCGGTGGACGGTATAGCGGCGCAGGAAGGGGTTGAACTTTTTCAGCTCAATCCGCTCCTTTTGTAGCTTTTTGTTCTTGGTGCCGAAGTAGCGCGACGGGGGTTTGCCCTCCGCCCTGGCTTCCGTGCACTCGAGAATGATCTGCTCACGCATAAGGCAAAATAGTGCCGAGATAGGTGGTCTGGGTCAAGGCTACCGAACATTGGCCCCACGCTCAGCAAAGCGGTTGGGCTTGGAACTGCCGTGATGGGGCGGATCTCGGCGCAGGGAATCTTTGGCTGGTCCGAGGCTCACAAAGCCCTTGATCAGAAAGACATCCACCCAGACATCGGCCTGGGGTTCGTAGGCGCGGTAGGGGGCAAACTCCCCGTAAAGGCGGTAGAGGTAGTCCTTGTCGTCCTGGGGTCTAGGCAAAAAGGCATGGGGAACCGGACAGATTTTTGGGTCGTATTCAATGGCGACCCACCGGGCCTTGTTCCAATTCTCGTCCTCTTTGCGGACCCAGCCCCAGCCGCAGTAGTCCTCCACGATGGTTCGTTGACCGATGAGATAGTGGCCATCCGTTTGGCCATGGCGCGCGGGCGTGAGGGCTGCCGGGAGGGTGGCGCGGCGAACTTTTTCAGGGGCCGGCCTTCGGACTTCCTCGTTTTCCTTGGGTTCCGGATGCACCACCGGATCATTCGTGCCCGCCGATGGGCGCGCATGGTTGGTGGATGGCTCCGTCGGAGCCGTCGGCTCCGCATCATTCCGTGTAGGCACTGGAGGAGCGAAACAGAACTCGGCCGTGGCCAGAAGCAGGAGCAGCGGAATCAGTAGGCCCATGAACCGCCTTTGCCTTCGGAGAGCTTGGGCATGCCACCGGCGCTGTAGTCAGTCTTGCCGACGGCTCCCGCCATGGGCCGCCCCACGATCATTCGCCAGCGTTGGGAAAACTCCTCTCCGGAATGGCAACCGTAACTGACGCAGGTGGCGTTTGGGGTGAAGCTGGAGCCGGAGATATTTTCCAGATCGTCCACGTGGACCACGAGGGGTTCGATGGCCCCGCCGTCGACCCGGTTGCTGTAATCGAACATCCAGCACTTCTTGTTGGAGTGACCGTAGTATTCGAGGCGGGAGATTTTGGGACGCTCGGGAGACCCATCTCGGCGCAGGAGGGTGAAGAGCTGGTGTTTGTCATCGAAATAGATCGGGGTCAGGCCGTGGAGTTGGCCACGCTCCTCCAGAATCTTAAGGTAGTCCTGTTTCTCCTCAATTCCCCGGCGGACATAGCCGGGGCGGAAGACCAGCCAGGTAAGGCGATCGTCCGGGCCGAGTTCCTGCCGGAGTTCTTTTACCCGGGCGAGAGCGGAGTCGACAAAGTTGCCCCAGTATCGGTCGTGCGTGTTGGGCTTGTAACGTTCATGGGAGCGTAAAGCCGGCCCCCCGGAAATGAGGACGATGTCATTGGCTTGGCTTTGGCTCGCCGTCATGAAAACAAAAAGAGCCAAGGCAAGATATGCAGTCATCGTGGAAAAATAGGTTTAACCGGAACTGGGCTCAAGCGCACTTGGAGAAGGGTTTTGCCGTTGACCCGAGAGTGCTGAGGGGCAAGGATTTCCGACTTATGTCAAAGAACACTCCCATCACGGTCGCCCGCGGCGACGGCATTGGTCCAGAAATCATGGAGGCCACACTGGCCATTCTAAAGGGGGGAGGGGCACGGCTGGAAATCGAGGAGATTGAGATTGGTGAGAAAGTTTATTTGCGGGGAAATCCGGCCGGGATTGAGCCTTCGGCTTGGGAGTCTCTGCGGCGCACTAAAGTTTTTCTCAAGGCCCCCATCACTACGCCCCAAGGCGGGGGCTTTAAGTCGCTCAATGTCACCACCCGCAAGGCTTTTGGACTTTACGCCAATATCCGCCCCTGTCTGAGTTATGATCCCTATATCCGGACCAAACACCCCAAGATGGATGTGGTCATTGTCCGGGAGAATGAAGAGGACACCTACTCCGGGATTGAGCATCGCCGCACCTATGACGTGACCCAGTGTCTTAAACTGATCTCACGCCCGGGCTGCGAGAAAATTGTACGCTACGCGTTCGAATATGCCCGGGCTTACGGGCGCAAGAAAGTGACCTGCTTCACGAAGGATAACATTATGAAGATGACCGACGGTCTTTTTCATAAGGTGTTCGACGAAATCGGAGCCGAATAC
>JBEANM010000088.1:0-8454 GCA_041165425.1 Verrucomicrobiota bacterium | reverse complement strand
GGGGATGGAACTGGAACGAATGGCGCCTGAGCGCTTGGCCTTGCCGGGTGGAAAGTCCGCCAAGGTAAAGTACGGTAAAGGGCGGGAGGCCGTGATTTCGGCCAAGATTCAAGATTTGTACGGGCTGAAGAAGCTCCCGGTGATCGGAGGGGGAAAGGTGGCGGTGACGATGGAAATTTTGGGGCCGAATCAGAGGCCGTTGCAGGTCACTCAGGATCTGGCCTCGTTTTGGGAGAAAACGTATCCCGGGCTCAAGCCGGAGCTACAAAGGCGGTATCCAAAGCACGAGTGGAGATAAAAAACGCGGCAAAAGTTTTGCAAATAGAAGAATAAAAAGGAGAGGGCTGTTCCCCCGGCAGACCTGCCCAAGGTGAAAACTTAAGGTGTGGGGGCGTTGGTGGCGTTCGGTGGCAAGGGGGTAGAGCCGTTCATGGCGGGTTCGGATACGGCCGGGCGGGGGGCAGTGGCTTTCTGGACGGCGGCCTGATCGGCCGCAGTGGCCTCGGGTTTAGCCTGGGCGGGGGGTTGGGCGGCAGCTTTGGCCACGGCGGCAGCGACCTGTGCTTCTTCGACCTCTTGTTTGTATTTGTTCAAGGCTGGCGGAAGATCGAGGCTCTCGCCGGAGGCAAAGGCGACCGCTCGGTCCCCGAGCCCGAGCGATTTGGCCGCCTCGGGATACTCCACCATGAGTTTTTCATAAAGCTTGAGGGCCTCCTTGGGCTTGTCGTCGCGGCGGTTGAGCTCGGCGAGTTTCATGAGGAGCCGAAGACGGTCGCGGGGTTCGCGTTCCCCGACCAGATCGAGGGCCTTTTCGTATAGTTCGGTGGCGTCCTTCTTTTCGTTGAGGTCCTTATAGATGTCGGCCCCTCCTTCCAGAATGATTTCATTTTTGGGGAAGTCTTCCACGAGTTTGGCCACGGCGGTTTTGGTCTCGGAGAGGGAGCCGGCGTTGGCCAAGAGACGGGCCTTGCGGAGACGGAACCAGGGGAGGTCGGGAGAGTCGGTGGTTTGGGCGGCATCCAGATTCTCGTAGAAGTTGCGGGGAAAGGGGCGATACAGGGGATCCCCGACAAAGGTGACCATCCAGGAGAGTGAGAGCTGGGACTGGTAGGCGGCTTCCGCAAAGGAGAGGCCGGAGAGGAGGGCGCTGACAAAAAGGCTGATGTCCGGGGTAAAGCGGAGATACGGCTCGTAAACCGCACCCATGGTGGCGGTCGCGCCGTGGGAGAGAAGCGGGCCGACCCAGTTTTTGGTTTCCGAGCGGACCGTTTCGGCGCTGAAGGAGTGGATATGATAGGCGATGGCGCCGCGACGGAAACGGGCGGTGGGCAGTTCAAAGGGGCCCTGAAAATCCCCGGTGTACCACCCCGCGTAAAAAGCGATCTGGTCCCAGGGGGCATATTTCGGGGCGACCTCAGCCCGGCGATCGATCTCCACCTCAAAGCCGCGGGCTTGAAATAGAAGGGCGGCACGTTCGATCCACTCGTCTCCCAAGCGATAGGGGTCGTCCTTTTTCTCAATGGAGCGGAGATCGAAAAAAGCGCGTCCGGTGAGTTCCGTTTTCTCCACCTCCACGGCGTCCTGAATCATGCGGCGGACGATGCCGGGGGAGGGGCCGTCCAAGCGGGTGACCATGATGAGGTAGTTGGCAAAGAAGGAGGTAAAGGGCCGGATCCGTTTATCGGCGAAGTAGGGGTTGGCGATGAGGCCGTACAGGGGGAGGCCTTGGATGGGTAAAAGGGCGAGCTCTGAATCCACCGAAGCGGCGTTGGCGCGGAGCTGGCTCATGAGATTTTCCGGCGCGAGGACAGTGGGGTCCTCGGCAATTTTCAGGGGCATGCCGCGCATCAGGACCATGATCCAAATGGGGTTTTCCTTGGATTGTTGAACTGGCACGTTGCCTTCCAGCCCGAGGACGGGATTGGGCAAAAAGTTGTCTGTCCGTTTCATCCAACCGCGGGATTGAAAAAGTTCCTCGAGCGGTTTGCGGATGGTGGACTCAAAATCCGTCCGGGTGATTTCTTCCGTGAGGGCGCAAGTAAGGCCAATGACCCGGTCGGCAGGGATGGAGCGGGCTTTGGCGTAGGTTTCGGCAAGGGACCGGGAATCGGGGTCGGCTTGGTTAAAAACCACGAGGGTATGGGCGGCCAAATCCGGGAGGTTCGATGGGGGCGGGTTGCTTGGTTGGGCCGAAGCCACGGACCCCATGGCCGCCAGGAGGGCGAGAAACAAATGCCGATGCATCTTAAAAGCCTACGGAAAGATGGGGGGAGTGAGAAGAACTAGAGATCGAGGCGGAGGCCGTCGTAGGCAAGGCGGACATTCTCCGGGAGCGATGCTTCCCGTTCCGCATGGAGGGTGAAGTGGGTCAGGTGGGTCAGCCAGGTTTGTTTGGCCCGGACGTTTTGGGCGACTTCGATCGCTTCGGCAATGGTGAGATGGGTGGGATGAGGCTCGTCGCGAAGTCCGTCAATGATGAGGACCGGAATGTCGCGAAGGAGGTCACGGACGGGCGCGGGAACGGCGGCGCAGTCGGGCAGATAGGCGGCGCGGGGGCGGCCGTCCCGGTCCAACCGGAACCCGGTGGTGATGATCGAACCGTGCGGAACGGGCAAAGGGGTGAAAGTGACGGGGCCCAAAGTAAAGGGGCCCTCGATGCGGTGAGGTTCCGGGCAGACATAGGCGGCATTGCGGTGGTTGGCGTCAAAGGCGTAATCAAAGGCCTTGTGGAGGCGAGAGAGGGTATAGGGGTCGGCATAAACCGGAATCCGGTTCCCGTTTTTAACGGAGTAAGTGCGGAGGTCGTCAAAGCCGGCGATGTGATCGGCATGGCTGTGGGTGTAGATGGCGGCATCGAGGCGGGGAATTCCGGCGCGGAGGGCCTGGGAGCGGAAGTCGGGCGAGGTGTCGATGACCACGCTGAGCTTGTCGTCTTCAAGCCAGGCGGAAGAGCGGAAGCGGTGATCGCGCGGATCGGTGTGATTTCCCGAGAAGGGGGAGGGATTCCGGAAGGGAGGGGGCCATCCATCCGCCAAAAATTCCCTATCTACTATCTTTCATCACCTCTCTACCTTTGACCCATGCTGAGACGGTTGCGGATCAAGAATCTGGCGGTGGTGGAGGAGGTGGAGTGGGAACTCGGAGCGGGGTTCAATGTCCTGACGGGGGAGACGGGGGCCGGTAAGTCCATTTTGATTGATGCGTTCCTGCTGCTCCTGGGGGAGCGGGCGGACAAAAGCCTGGTGCGGACGGGGGCGGAGGGGTGTCTGGTGGAAGGGGAACTGGGTGGAGCCGATGCTTACCGGAGCTGGCTGGAAGAGAAGGGCGTGGAGGCCGATCCGGAAGGCATGCTGGTGATCAAGCGGCAGATCAGCGCGACAGGTACGGGGCGGCAGTTTCTCAACGGGTCAGCGGTGACGCTGGGGGTGCTGAAAGAGTTGGGGGACCGGTTAGTGGACCTGCATGGGCCGCACGATCACCAGACCCTGCTTTCACCCGTGACGCAACGGTCCGCCTTGGATCGCTTTGGGGGATTGGAGAAGGAGGTGGAAGCGGTGCGTTTGGCCTGGCGACAGAAGCGGGAGGCTGAGGAAAAATTGGAGCAATTTCGCCGGCGCATGGCCGGGGCAGATGGAGCCACGAAAGAGCTGATTGACCACCAAGTGCGTGAGCTGGAGCAGGCCCGATTGAGGCCCGGGGAAGACGAGGAGTTGGAGCGGGATCATGCCGCGGCTGGGCATGGTAAAAGAATTGTGGAGCTGGCCGCCGAGGTGAATGGTCTGCTGGAGTCCGGGGAAGAAAATGCCCTGGGCTTTCTGGGGAAAGTGCAGAAGGCATTGGCAGAATGGGAGCGGCTGGACGGGGCAGCGGCGGAGATGCGTTCACGAAATGAGCAGGCGGTGGAGACGCTCCGAGATCTGGCAAGGGAAGCGGAGCAGCGGGCGGAACAGGTGGGGTTGGATGCGGAACGATTGGCAGAGATGGAAAAACGCCTGGATGTGGTTCTGGGCCTAAAGAAAAAGTATGGCGGGAGTGTGGAGTCGGCGCTGGGCCGATTGGGGGAGCTGCAAAAAAGGCAACAGGAGCTGGCCGACGCCGGCGGGACCGAAAAAGCGCTGGGCCGAGAAGTGGAAGGGGCGGCCAAGAGGCACATGCAGGCCTGTGGCAAAGTGGCGGAAGGCCGAAAAAAAGTCGCCCCGCGCTTTGCCAAGGAGGTGACCGAGCAGTTGCGGGGGCTTGGGTTTGCCCAAAGCCGTTTGGAGGTGGAGATCAAGCCGCAGGAGTCCGGGCCGGACGGCTCGGAAAGTGTGGAGCTTTTATTTGCCCCTAATCCCGGGGAAAGCCCGCGTCCCTTAAGGGGAATTGCCTCCAGCGGGGAGATGGCCCGGGTCATGTTGGGATTGAAGACGGTGTTGGCGGAACGGGATGCAGTTCCGATCCTGATTTTTGACGAGGTGGATGCCAATGTGGGTGGGGAGACGGCCGTGGCGGTGGCAGCGCGGCTGCGGGGATTGGGAAAAAGCCACCAAGTCTTGTGTCTGACACACCTGCCGGCGGTGGCGGCGGCCGCCGACAACCATTTTGCGGTGGCCAAACGGGTGGACAAAGGCAGGACCTTTGCCGAGTTGGAGAAACTGGAGGGAGAAAAACGGGAGAAGGAGCTGACCCGGATGCTGGGAGGAGAAGGAAAAGCGGCCCGGATGCTGGCGAAAGAGATGTTGGGGAAAGGGGTGAAGAGGTAGGGGTGTCTAGAATTTCAGGACAACGGGATCGCCTGGAGAAACCCCGAGTTTTTTGGCGGCGCTGCCTTTGGCGATGGCGATTTCAAATTCTCCGTCACTGTTGACCAAGGCGAAGGGGCGGTCATCCGGGGCTTCGGCATAAGTGCGTAAGAAGGGGACGGGCACAGGTTTTCCCTTGATGGTGAGATTCAGGAGTTGTCCGGATCTAAGCTTAGCGAGTTCCGATCCGGGAATATTGGTGAGGATGTTGCCGTAATGATCAATAAAGAGGACCAGTCCCTTCGCGAGGTTCGGCATGACCGTGGCGGTGTTGCGGGGTAATCGCAAAAGTTTTTCCGCCTTGGGGCCCACCGCATCCAAGGCTGTCCCATTAGCCAAGTGAGCGGCGACGGGGGCGAAAATGTCGCGCCCGTGAAAGGTGGAGGAAGCTTCCCCCGGAAGGAAAAGGTCCTTGTTCTCAATCAAGCGAGCCTCGGTCAGTCCTTCGCGGGCAAGAACCTCGGTCAAAATCCCATTGTCAGGGGCGATGTAAATCCGACCGGCTCCCGTGCGGACAGCCAGGGCGGCGCGTGCGGAACCCACGCCTGGATCCACCACCGCGATGATGATCGTGCCCGCGGGTAGTGTCCGGGTGGATTTAGCGAGGAGGTAGGAGGCGGAGGAAACATCGAAGACGGTGCTGTCGTGGGACAGATCCAAGAGTTCAGCCCCCGGATTGACGGTTTTGACCGCACCCTTGAGCTGTCCAACATACGGGTCGTTGAGCCCAAAGTCGGTGTAAAGAGCGACGAGATTGCCCATCTTGGGACCAGACTGGCATCCGGTCAGCCATGGGGAAAGCAGGGCCACGAGGAGAAAGAGAGGACGCATGGATTTACTTTCGGCTGGGAGCGGCCTCAGCGGAGTCAATCAGATCCCAGAATTTGGGATTGCCGGCGAGTTCTTCGTCCTCCGATCCCGGAAGTTGTGAGCGGAAGGCAAAGTCCTTAAGGGAGTTTTTATGGAGAACACGGTGGATGACGAGGCCCGCCGTCTTTTGTTCGAAGTAGATGCGATAGTCACCGGCCCGGTAGCGGTAGAGCGTGCGGTCGGATCGCCGGACCGTGCCAAAACGATCGGGGTGGCGGGTGAGAAAGTCTGAAGTGAGGACATCAAACTCCCGCAGGACCTCCACCTGCAAAGGGGTGGGCAGTTGGCTGATCTCTGCCGAACTGGCCGGGGTAAAGATGATCTGAAAGGCGGGCATCATGATCACGTTAGGTAGAGGTCGCGGGGGAGGTAAGGAGAAAAATGAGGAATTATGGCCAAGAGGCTGGTTTTGGGCGTGCGCACGGGGGTAAATTTCCTTATGCCAAAAGGGATGGATGCCCACCCTGCCGGTCGACTGGTTGTCATGGGGGTCCCTGGGCCAGAACTCAACAATGGTTTGCGGGAACTCATCCGGCGTATCCGACCAGGGGGTTTTATTTATTTTACGCGCAACATGGCAGAGCCCGCCCAATTTCATGCTTTAGTGCAGGAGTGTCGGGAGCTGGCAGGGCATCCGGTGATCCTCACGGTGGACCAGGAGGGGGGACGGGTGAGCCGTTTGGCGGTGATGGGGGAGCGGCCTCCGAGTGGGGAGGATTTAGCCAAGGCCGGCAAGGAGGAGTGGTTTGCCGAGCACGGTCGGCTGACGGGCCGGGTCATGCAGGCGGTGGGACTGAACCTGAACCTAGCCCCAGTGCTGGACTATGCCCCACCGGAGCGAAAGGGAATCGACAACTCCCTGGCGGGGCGGTGTTACGGTGCGGGCCCGGCCCAAGTGATTCCTCGGGCGCGAGCGTACCTCAGGGGAATGCAGGCGGCGGGGGTTGGAGGCACAGGAAAACATTTCCCAGGGTATACTTTTTGCGGTCTCGATCCGCACGGGGATCTGCCGCTGGTGGATCGGACGAGGGAAAAGATTGAGGCGGAGGAGCTCTCTGTTTTTCGGGAAGTGGGCAAGGAGTGCGAGGCCATTATGGTAGGGCACGCACAGTTTCCCGCTTGGGGTAAGGATTCCGGTCCGGCAAGCCTGAACCGGGACATTGTGACCGGCCTGCTGAAGGAGGCGATGGGGTACCGGGGTCTGGTGATGACGGATGACCTGGAAATGGGGGCGATCGCCAACCGGTATGGCAGTGCCGAGGCGTCGCGACAGGCGGTGCGGGCCGGGGAGGAGATTCTGCTCATTTGCCATAATCCGGCCTGTGTGGAGATCGCGCGGGATGCCTTGGCGGAGATGCCCGAGAAAGAGTGGCGACCGGCCGTGGAAAAGGTGGAGGCCTTCAGCCGGAAATTAAAAGAGCCGGGCTCCAAGTTTGATGGGAAGCAGTGGAAGGCCGTGAATGAGGAGATAGCGGAATTTCGGAGCCAAGTGACCAAAGTCGGGTAGCCCCTTTCCGTGAAAGGGGCCTACCGGTAGCGAACCTTGAGAAGATAAAGGCCATCCGCGGGGGCGGTTGGTGGGGCCGAGGAGCGGGTGCGGGCGTGGAGAATTTTTTTTAGCTCCGGCACGCTCAGGCGGTCGTGGCCCACCTTGATCAAGGCTCCGACCAGATTGCGGACCATGCGGTAGAGAAAACCGTCTCCCGTAAAAGTCAGTTCCAAAACAGAACCGGGTTTCCGGGTGATGCGGATGGCGCGGAGCCGGCGGACGGTGGATTCGCGCTCGTAACCGGGGTTGGAAGTGAAGGAGGCAAAGTCATGTTTCCCGACAAAGAGCCGGGCAGCTTGACGAACGGAGGTCAGGTTGAGGGGACGTGGAACATGCCAGGCTCGGCCCATTTCCAGGGGATGGAGAAAGGGGGCGTTGACGATGCGGTAGAGGTAGGTTTTGCCTTTGGCGGAGAAGCGGGCGTGGAATTTTGTTTTTTCCCGCTGGATGGAAAGAACGCGAACGCCGGGAGGAAGGTGGAAATTCAGGGCCCGCAGAAGCACGGCAGGGGTGTGGGTGGGGGGAAGAGTCACGGAAGATTTTTTTCAAGGCGGTCTCAAGAGCGAGTTGAACGGTGGGATGGGGATCTTGACGCTGCCAACCAAAGAAATCCTCACCGCGGTAGGCGAGGGTGAGTTTAAACGTTTGTAATTTCACCGGGGGGGGATGAGAAAAGCTACAGGCCGTTAGCTGCAAGAAATTTGAATCCAAGCCCCATCATTTTAGGTAGCCACTTTTTGCGAAAGTGGTTACCGCTCGGACGCTCAGTCGGACCAAACTTTATCGAAGACGTAGGTGAAGCCAACGAAGCCGCCGTACGCGTTGACGCCCTCATTGCGGGCGGAGGTGTTGGCGTTGGAGATGTGCTGGAAGGAGCCTTCGATGTTGAAGGTCCAGTTCTTTTCGAGGAGGAACTTCAAGCCGCCGGCAAACTGCGGGGTGAATTCCCAATTGCCCCCGATCGCATCCTGATCGGACCAGTTGCGGGCGTTGGTATAGATGATGCCGGATCCACCTTGGATGTAGGGGACGACGATCCAGTTGGGTTGAACGAAGTTGTAACGGACCAGACCGGTGATGCCGACCATATAGGTGCCGAAGCTTTGCCAGACGTAGGAACCGGTGGTTTCGAGAACGGCCTCAAAGGTGCCACGTAGCGGATCGTCGATACCGGCCTGAGGGCCCCAGGAGTCAGGGGAGTCGAGCATCCAGCCAAGGCGGACATTGTTTTGTTGGTAGTTATAGACGGGCACC